>JBBIPS010000156.1:0-7201 GCA_037442725.1 Burkholderiales bacterium
GGTGCGGCAGGCCGTCGAGGAGGCACGCCGCGCCATCACCGAGGCGATGGCCGAAGCAAGGCAGGAGACGCAGGACGCCGCGCGCGAGGCCGCCGATGCGGCGCGCAGCGCGGCCGATGACAGCAGCGAGCCGGGCCCGCACAAGCGCGTGCGCGTCGTCAGCCTGGGCTCGGCGCTGCCCGAACTGGCGCTGCTGTGGATCCTGGCCTCGGGGGTGATCAAGATCACCTACAAGAAGCAGATCCAGGCCGAGGCGCAGGCCGCGCAGGCCGTCGAGACGGCCGAGGCCGAGTCGCTCAGGCGCCAGGTGGTCGAGGCCCGCATGGCGGCGATGCAGGCGCAGGTGGAGCCGCACTTCCTGTTCAACACGCTGGCCTCGATCGACCACCTGATCGAGGTCGACCCGGCGCGCGCCAGCGTGATGCAGAAGAACCTGATCGCGCTGCTGCGCGCGAGCATGCCCACGCTGCGCGAGGCCGGCGACGGCGGCGTGCGCGACCTCGGGCGCGAGCTGGCGGTGGTCCGGCCCTACCTCGAGATCCTGAAGGTGCGCATGGAGGAGCGGCTGGTCACCGAGATCGACGTGCCCGACGGGCTGCTGTCGGCCGGGATCCCGCCGATGATGGTGCAGACGCTGGTCGAGAACGCGATCAAGCACGGCCTCGAGCCCAAGCCCGAGGGCGGCCGGCTCAAGCTCAAGGCCGAGGTCGTGCACGGCAAGCTCGTCGTCACGGTGGCCGACACCGGACTGGGACTGGGCGGTGCTGCCGGCGCCACCACCGCCGGCACCGGCGTCGGTCTGGCCAACATCCGCGAGCGGCTGGCGCTGCTCTACGGCGCCAGGGCCGCGCTGACGATCGCCGAGAATCCCGGCGGTGGCACCCTCGCCACGATCACCGTGCCGTACAAGCCGGTCGAAGGAGTCAGCGCATGAACTCGATGGCTCCCATGGCTCGCCCGCCGCGCGCGCCGCGAGCGCTGCGCGTCGTTCTGGTCATCGCGTTGCTGCTGCTGGCGCTGGTGGCGGCCGCAGCGATCGCGGCCTTCGTCGGGCTCGGGCACCTCGGAGCCGTGCCGATATCGGTCGTCATCGACGGCGAAGAGATCACGCGGGATCTGGACCTGTCCACGCTCGCGCCGTTGCACCGCGCGTTGCTGGCCGGCGCGCTGCTCGTCGCGCTGCTGGTGCTGGCGCTGGCGGTGCCGCCGGCGCTGCTGGCGGGACTGGCGATGCTGCTGCTCGTGCTGCTGGCCATCGTCGGCATGCCGCTGCTGGCGCTGGCATTCGTGCTGCTCGTCGTGGTCTCGCCGCTGCTGCTGGCGGCACTGCTGCTGTGGTGGCTGCTGCGCAGCCCGCGTGCGCGGCGCACCCCGGCCGCGGCGCCGAAGGCCGAGCCATGAACACCGACGCGCTGGCTGCGGCGGGCGTTGAAGTGCGCGCCGTCATCGCCGACGACGAACGGCTGATGCGCGAGCAATTGCGTGCCCGACTGGCCGAGGTCTGGCCCGGGCTGCACATCGTCGGCGAGGCACGCAACGGCATCGAGGCGGTCGAACTGGTCGAGCGGCTGCGACCCGAGCTGGTCTTCCTCGACATCCGCATGCCCGGTCTGTCCGGCGTCGACGCGGCGCGGCGCATCGCGCAGATGGAGGTCGGCGACGACGAACCGCTGCCCGAGGTCGTCTTCATCACCGCCTACGACCAGTACGCGGTCGAGGCCTTCGAGCAGGGCGTCGCCGACTACGTGCTCAAGCCCGCCGAGCGCGAGCGGCTGCAGGTCACCGTCGCGCGCCTGCAGTCGCGCCTGGCGCGGCGCGGCACGCCCGAGGCCGACGCCGCGCCGCCGGTGCAGCAACTGCTGCACCGGCTGGCGGCGCGGCTCGATCCGAAATCGGCGCCGCGCTACCTCGACTGGATCCAGGCCACGGTGGGCCCGTCGATCCAGATGATCGCGGTGGCCGACGTGCTGTTCTTCATCAGCGACGAGAAGTACACCCGGGTGCAGACGGCGCACGTCGAGGCCTTGATCCGCAAACCGATCAAGGAGCTCGTCGACGAGATCGACCCCGCGCTGTTCTGGCAGATCCACCGCTCGACGCTGGTCAACGTCAAGGCCATCGCCGGCATCACGCGCGACCTGCGCGGCCGCCAGATCGTCACCGTGCGCGGCCACCCCGAAAGGCTCGAGGTCAGCCGCAGCTACACGCACCTGTTCAAGGGGATGTAGCGCGCACGGCCGGGTCTGTACCCCGCCACGGCGGCGAACCGCCGGCATCGGTGCGATCCGGCGCCGACAGCGCTGCCAGCATCGGCGCCGACCTCAGCGCCGGCGCAGGTTGAATGCGTCGATCAACTCGGCCGGCAGCGTGTCCAGCGGCGCTTCGCTGACGCGCACGCCGTTCAGGAATTCCAGCCGGGTCGCCGACCATCCGAATTGCGGCGTCTCGACCGGCGCGCACGGTATCGGCGCCGGGTCGGACGGGCGGACGTACGCACCCGCCGGGTTGCCGGCACTCATGCGCCAGACGACGCGCCTGACCTCGACCTCGTCCTTGCGTCGAAACATGGACGTCCCCTTCCCGACTGCCGGCACCGCAACGTTGGCTCGCGAGGATTCGCCGGCCCGCCCAGCGGCGCGCGATGCTGCTCCCGCGGGCGCTGCTGCGGTATCCCTAGGTCATCGCCGCGCCGATGGCCTGGCGCAGCAGGGTCAGGGCTGGCAAGCGGCAACCACGCCGCCGCGGTCGCCCCGCGCCGGGACCCGTGCCTATGGCGACGCGGCAAGCCCGAACGTGGATGCCATCCGGTCGACCCTCGGTGCCACCATCAGCGACCGCCACGTGCGTCGCGCTCGAGCCCGATGATGACCGCCCTCGTGACGTCGAAATCCGGCACCCACGCGGAGTTGCCCGCGAAATCCGGTCGTCAACCGCCGAAGCCGGGTTCAATCCTCGGCCAACCGTTCCTCTCCAATCCCGGACACCCGCACCGGACAACCGCCACCCACATCGACGCGCGGCAGCGTCCTGGACGTGCGATCGGCGATGCACCGTCGCGGTGGCCCCGACCCGGCATCAAGGCACCGGCGCCACCGCCCCGCGTGCCGCCAGTTCGGCGCGGATGCGCTTCAGGCGCTCGCGCGGGTCTTCCTCGGTAGTGGCCTCGTCGAGCTTCATCTCGGCGATGAAGCGGCTCGGGATGCCCGGCACCGTGGTGCGGCTCTTCTTGCGCCGGCGCAGCGTGCTGACGACCAGCGTCGAGCGCGCGCGGGTGATGCCCACGTACATCAGCCGGCGCTCCTCCTCGAGGCGCTGCGACGTCATCTCCTCGGCATCGCTCGTGAACGGCAGCAGCCCCTCGTTGACCCCGGCCAGCAGCACGTGCGGCCACTCCAGTCCCTTGGCGGCGTGCAGCGTCGACAGCGTCACGACGTCCTGGTCGTCGCCGCGCTCGGCCAGGCTGATGATGACGCTGATCGTCTGCGCCACCTGCAGCACGGTCTGGCGCGGGCTGATGTCTGCGCTGCCGTCGTTGGCGAGCCCGCCACCGCAGCGCCGGGCGATCCAGTCGACGAAATCGAGCACGTTGGTCCAGCGCACGCCGGCGAGCTTCTCGCTGTCCTCGCCGTCGTGCAGGTGCTGCTCGTAGCCGATGTCCTTCAGCCATTCGAGCAGCAGAGCGCGCGCGGCGTCGGCGCCTTCGGCGTGGCGCGCGCGGTGCTGGAGATCGTTGACGTAGCGGCCGAACTCGTGCAGCGAGCCGAGCGCCGCGGCGCCCAGTTGCACGCCCAGGCTCTGCGCGAACAGCGCCTCGAACAGGCTGCTCTTCCAGCGCGAAGCGAACTCGCCGAGCTTGCCCAGCGTCTGGTGGCCGATGCCGCGCCTGGGCGTGGTCACCGCGCGCAGGAAGGCCGGGTCGTCGTCCTGGTTCACGAGCAGCCGCAGCCAGGCGCACAGGTCCTTGATCTCGGCGCGGTCGAAGTAGCTGGTGCCGCCCGAGACCTTGTACGGGATCTGCGCCGCGCGCAACTTCTGCTCGAACGCGCGCGACTGGTGGTTGGCGCGGTACAGGATCGCGAAGTCGGCGAACCTGACCTCGCCGCCGCCCCGCGTCGCGGCCAGCGCGCCGCCGCTGGCGCGCTGCGACTGGATGAACGCCACCGCGCGCTCGGCCTCGTGCTCCTCGCCGTCGCACTCGAGCCGGCGCACCGGGTCGCCCTCGCCGAGCTCGCTCCACAGCTTCTTCTCGAACAGCTTGGGATTGCCGGCGATGACGTGGTTGGCCGCGCGCAGGATGGCGCCGGTGGAGCGGTAGTTCTGCTCGAGCGCGATGATTTTCAGCGCCGGCCAGTCCTGCGGCAGGCGCTTCAGGTTGTCGAGGGTCGCGCCGCGCCAGCCGTAGATGCTCTGGTCGTCGTCGCCGACGGCCGTGAACCTGCCGCGCTGGCGCTCGTCGGGGTGGCTCGCCAGTGCCTTGAGCAACTCGTACTGCACCGCGTTGGTGTCCTGGTACTCGTCGACGAGCACATGGCCGAACGCCTCCTGCCACTTCGCACGCGCCTGCGCATCGCGCCGCAGCAGTGCGAGCGGCAGGCCGATGAGGTCGTCGAAGTCCACCGCCTGGTAGGCCGCGAGCCGCTGCTCGTAGCGCGCCATCACGCGCGCGGCCACACGCTCATCGTCGTCGTTGGCCGCGGCCGCGGCGCCAGCGCTGTCCAGGCCCTGGTTCTTCCACAGGCTGATGGCCCACTGCCAGCGCCTGGCCAGCGCGTTGTCGGTGGCAGCTCCGGCGTCGCGCAGCACGGACAGCACATCGTCGCTGTCGAGGATCGAGAACTGCTCCTTCAGCCCAATCCGGTGCCCGTCCGCGCGCAGCAGCCGCACCCCCAGCGCGTGGAAGGTGCTGATCACCAGCTCGCGCGCCGCGCGCGGCCCGACCAGCGCTTTGGCGCGCTCGCGCATCTCCTGCGCCGCCTTGTTGGTGAAGGTGATGGCCGCGATCCGCTTCGGCTCGAGCCCGGACTGCAGCAGGCGCGCGATCTTGTGCACGATCACCCGCGTCTTGCCCGAGCCGGCACCGGCCAGCACCAGGCACGGCCCTTTGAGGTGATGCACGGCTTCGAGCTGCGCGGGGTTGAGGATGGCGGGAGCGACGGGCATGGTGGCGGGCGGATCGGGCGGCGGATCATAGCGAAGCGGTCGACCGCAGCATCGTGGCGGCCGGCGATCCGCGGCGCCGCGCCGCGTGCGGCCCCGACGCGCAGGCCCTCTCGAGCCGCCCGGTCGGGAGTCGAACGTCCAGCGCTGGACCGCCCCCCCGGGTGACGCGACGATCACACGCGGCGTGTCGGCGGTCGGGGTCAACCCCGGCCACAGCGTTCAGTCGAAGTTCAGCACCACCTTCATCGCCTGCGCACGGTCGGCAGCCAGCGCGAAGGCGCGCCCGGCATCGCGGAAGGGCACGCTGGCCGAGATCAGCGGTTTCAGGTCGACCAGGCCCTGGTTGATCAACCCGACCGCGACCGCGAACTCCTCGTGGAAGCGGAACGCACCGCGCAGGTCGAACTCCTTGGCGACGATGGCGTTCATCGGCAGCGTGACCTCACCGCCCAGCCCGACCTGCACGACGATGCCGCGCGGCCGCAATGCGTCGAAGGCGCCGCGCAACGCGCGCTGATTGCCGCTGGCCTCGAACAGCACGTCGAAGTGGCCCTTGTCGGCGCTGAAAGCGGCCAGCGCCTCGGGCTCGCGAGCGACGTCGATGGCCTGGTCGGCGCCGATCTCGAGCGCCTTGCGCAACGGATGTGCGGCGACGTCGGTGGCGACGACCTGCATCGCGCCGGCGCGTCGTGCGGCGATGACGATCATCGCGCCGATCGGTCCGCAGCCGGTGACGAGCACCTTGGCTCCGAGCAGCGAGCCGGCGCGGCGCACCGCGTGCAGTGCCACCGACAGCGGCTCGGCCAGCGCGCCCTCGTTGTCGCTGACCGCGTCGTTCAAGCGATAGGCCTGGGCGGCGTCGCAGACGATGCGCTGGCGGAACGCGCCCTGCACGTGCGGCAGGCGCATCGCACTGCCGTAGTAGCGCATGTCCAGGCAATGGTTGTGCAGCCCTTTCTGGCAGTAGCGGCACAGGCCGCACGGGCGGCTCGGGCTGATCGCGATGCGCTCGCCCACGGCAAAGCGCTGCACGCCGGCGCCGACCGCCTCGATCACGCCGGCCACCTCGTGGCCGAGCACCATCGGCTGCTGGATGCGCACCGTGCCGAAGCCACCTTGTTGGAAGTAGTGCAGGTCGGAGCCGCAGATGCCACCGGCGCGAACGCGCACCTGCAACTGGCCCGGACCCGGATCGGGCGTCGTGACCTCTTCGACGCGCAGGTCGCCGGGCGCGTGGATGACGAGGGCTTGCATCGGAGGCACCTTCAGCAGAGTTGCAGCGGAATTTCTCGGGGCAAAGCGGCTCAGCCGCCTTGACGGGGTCGCGAGCGCGCGCGGTCGCCGCAAGGCAGCGGCCTCGATGCGCTCAAAGCGTGGCGGTGACGCCGCCGTCGACGTACAGAATGTGGCCGTTGACGAAACGCGAGGCGTCGCTGGCCAGGAACACCGCGGCGCCGACCAGGTCGTCGACATCGCCCCAGCGCCGCGACGGCGTGCGGCCGACCAGCCAGGCACTGAACTCGGCGTTGTCGACCAGCGCCTGCGTCAGCTCGGTCCTGAAGTAGCCGGGCCCGAGGCCGTTGACCTGCAGGCCGTGCGGGCCCCAGTCGATCGCCATGCCCTTGGTCAGCATCTTCACCGCGCCCTTGCTCGCCGCGTACGGCGCGATGCCCGGGCGGCCCAGCTCGCTCTGCACCGAGCAGATGTTGACGATCTTGCCGCGCCGGCGCCCGATCATGTGGCGCGCCACCGCCTGGCTGACCAGGAATACGCTGTCGAGGTTGGTGCGCATCAGTTCGTGCCATTGCGCCTCGGGGAAGTCCTCGAGCGACGCGCGGCGCTGCATGCCGGCGTTGTTGACGAGGATGTCGATGGCGCCGAGGTCGCGCTCAATGCGGTCCACCGCCGCGCGCACCGCGTCGCCCACGGTGACGTCGAAGGCGGCCGTGTGAACGTCGGCACCCGCTTCGCGCAGCGCTGCCGCGGCGGCGGCGAGCCTGGCTTCGCCGCGGGCGTTGAGCACCACGGCGGCGCCGGCGCC
>JBBIPS010000157.1:0-7194 GCA_037442725.1 Burkholderiales bacterium
TCGGTCGTGTCGACGCGTCGTGGCCCGGACGCAGCGCCGCGCTGCCGGACGATGTCGTCGGTGACGGCTGCGCCGCCGAATCGCCGTGCCATGCCGATGCGGCGCCGGCGGGGGCATCGGCACCCGGCGCGGCGCCGGCGCCATCGCGCGTGCGCCGGATGAACGGGCGCAGGTCGACCTCGGGCAGCACGCCCTGCTCGATCAACCAGCGGTTGGTCTCGTGGTAGGCCTCCTCGACCAGCAGCGCGAACTCCTCATGCAGCGCCGGCTGCGCCTCGCGCCAGTCCTGCGGCGTCAGCGCGGCGTTGCGCCAGGCGTCCAGCGCGACGCGGGCCAGCACGTGCGCGCGCAGCATGTCGTGGGTATCGACCTCCTGGCGCCGCTCGAGCATCGCGATGCGCGAGCGCAGGTCAGTGAACTCCCACGACGCCCGGTCCATGATCGCCAACGCGAGTCGCGAGGTCAGGATCTCGCGCTCGATGGTGTCGTCGTCGACCAGCGCCAGCGTGCTGCCGCGCCGGGTCGCCGCGTCGGCGCCGGGCGCCGAGCCGGCCGGCGGCAGGTCGCCCGGGTGTGACGCCGAGACGCCCTGGTCCAGCACATGGCGCAGGCCGTCGGCCATGCCTTGCAGCCATCCGCGCGCATGTTTGTGCAGACCCTGCACCAGGTCGCGCCGACGCTGCGCGGTGGCGTATTCGGCCGGCTTGTCGAGCAGGTAGCGGCTGCCGGTCACGACCTGACCGACCAGCGTGGGCAGCCCCTTGACCAGCGCTTCCGTGTACAGCCGCCGCGCCTGGCCTGCGATCGGGCTGGGGGGGGCGTCGGTCGCCATGGGGGTGGGCGCGCAGCGAGGAGGCGGGAGTCAGCCTGCTCTATACCACGGCGCCGGCGTTCGGGTCGTTCGGGTCGTGCTCCTTGGCCGTGGCCTTGACGAGATCCTCGCGCTTGACGCCGAGCCACATCGCGATCGCCGCCGCGACGAAGACCGAGGAGTAGATGCCGAACAGGATGCCGATCGTCAATGCCACCGCGAAGTAGTGCAGCGTCGCGCCGCCGAAGAACAGCATCGACAGCACCATCATCTGGGTCGACCCGTGGGTGATGACGGTGCGGCTCATCGTGCTCGTGATCGCGTGGTCGATCACCTGGCGCGTGGTGAGCTTGCGGTAGCGTCGGAACGCTTCGCGGATGCGGTCGAAGATCACCACCGACTCGTTCACCGAGTAGCCCAGCACCGCCAGCACCGCGGCCAGCACGGCGAGCGAGAACTCCCACTGGAAGAAGGCGAAGAAGCCCAGGATGATGACCACATCATGCAGGTTGGCGATGATCGCCGCCACCGAGAACTTCCACTCGAAGCGCAGCGCGAGGTAGGCCATGATGCCGATGATGACGCTGGCCAGTGCCTTGGCGCCGTCGGCGGCCAGTTCCGACCCCACCGTCGGGCCGACGAACTCGGTGCGCGAGAGCTTCAGCGGCTCGGCGCCGCCGGCCGTGCTGCACGACGGCCGGCTCACCTGCTCGCCCTGCGGCGTGGTGTAGGCCCGGGTGACGACGCTGCCGCCGTCGGCCTTGCAGAGCTGGGCGAAGACGCGGCTGGCCACATCGGACTGCTTGATGCCGGCACGCACCGGCAGCCGCACCATCACGTCGCGCGAGGTGCCGAAGTTCTGCACCTGCACCTCACCGAAGCCGAGCGCGTCGATCGCGGCGCGCGTCCGCTCGAGGTTGGCCGCCTGCGCGTATTCGACCTCGAGCACGGTGCCGCCGGTGAACTCGATCGACAGATGCAGCCCGCGCGTGGCGAGAAAGAACACCGCTGCGGCGAAGGTCAGGAACGAGATGACGTTGAAGACCAGCGCATGCCGCATGAACGGAATGTCGCGTTGGATACGAAAGAATTCCATGGTGTCTCCAGGGCGGACTCAGTGCCGGTGTGCGTGCGGCGGTGAGGACAAGGCCGCAACCGTCATCGTCACCGTTGCCCCGCGTCGCGCTCAGGCCTTGGCCGAAGGTGGGTTGCCCGCGGCCGCGCCCGGTGCCGCGGCAGGCTTCCAGATCTGGCCGATCGACATCGTCCTGAGCTTCTTCTGGCGTCCGTACCAGAAGTTGACCAGGCCGCGCGAGAACATCACCGACGAGAACATCGAGGTCAGGATGCCCAGGCAGTGCACCACGGCAAAGCCGCGCACGAAGCCCGAGCCGAACGCCAGCAGCGCCAGGCCGGCGATCAGCGTGGTGATGTTGGAGTCGAGGATGGTGGCGAAGGCGCGCTCGTAGCCGGTGCTGATCGCCGCCTGCGGCGAAGCGCCGGCGCGCAGTTCCTCGCGCACCCGCTCGTTGATCAGCACGTTGGCGTCGATGGCCATACCCAGCGTGAGCGCGATGGCGGCGATGCCGGGCAGCGTCAGCGTGGCCTGCAGCATCGACAGCAGCGAGATCAGCAGCAGCAGGTTGAAGGCCAGCGCGAGCGTCGAGAAGACGCCGAACAGCATGTAGTACGCGCACATGAAGACGGCGATCGCCGCGAAGCCGTAGGCCACGCTGTGGAAGCCCTTGGTGATGTTCTCGGCGCCGAGCGTCGGGCCGATCGTGCGCTCCTCGATGATCTCCATCGGCGCGGCCAGCGAGCCCGCGCGCAGCAGCAACGCGGTGTCGTTGGCCTCCTGCGTCGTCATGCGCCCGGAGATCTGGAAGCGGTTGCCGAGCTCGCCGCGGATCACCGGCGCGGTGACGACCTCGCCCTTGCCCTTCTCGAACAGCAGGATCGCCAGCCGCTTGCCGATGTTCTCGCGCGAGACGTCGCGCATGATGCGTCCGCCCTTGGCGTCCACCGTCAGGTCGACCTTGGGCTCCTGGGTCTGCGAGTCGAAGCCGGGCTGCGCATCGGTCAGGCTGTCGCCGGTGATGACGACCTGCCGGTAGACGATGATCGGCGCGCCATCGCGTTCGAGGTACTTCTCGCTGCCGAACGGCACCGGTCCGCCGCCGCGCAGCGCCTCCAGCGCCTCGGTCGAGACGTTGACCATGCGCAGCTCGAGCGTCGCCGTGCGGCCGATGATGTCCTTGGCCTTGGCGGTGTCCTGCACGCCCGGGAGTTGCACGACCACGCGGTCGGCACCCTGCTGCTGGATCACCGGCTCGGCCACGCCGAGTTCGTTGACGCGGTTGTGCAGCGTCGTGATGTTCTGCTTGAGCGCCGCGTCCTGTACCCGGGTGGCGGCTTCGGGCTTGAGCGTGCCGCTCAGCAGCCAGTCGGCGCCGTCGGCACGCTCGGTCCATCTCAGGTCGGTAAGCTGCTCGCTCAGCAGGGCCAGTGCCTGCGTCAGCACGACGTGGTCGCGCAGTCGAACCGTGACCTGGTTGCCGTCGCGGCTGATGCCGGCGTGGCGGATGTTCTTGTCGCGCAGCAGCGTGCGGATGTCGCCGGTGAACGACTCGGCCTTCTTGGTCAGTGCCGACTTCATGTCGACCTGCATCAGGAAGTGCACGCCGCCGCGCAGGTCCAGCCCCAGGTACATCGGCAGCGCATGCAGCCGGGCGAGCCACGTCGGCGAGCGCGACAGCAGGTTCAGCGCGACGATGTAGCCCGGGTCGGTCGGGTCGGGGTTGAGCCCCTTGGAGATCGCGTCCTTGGCCCTGATCTGCGTGTCGGTGTCGCCGAAGCGCGCCTTCACCGAGTTGCCCTCGAACTGTACGAAGTCAGGCTGCAGGGCGGCCTGCGCCAGCAGCCCCTCGACGCGCGTGACCATCGAGCTGTCGAGCTTGACGGTGGCCTTGCCGCTGGAGACCTGGACCGCCGGGGCCTCGCCGTAGAAGTTGGGCAGCGTGTAGAGCAGGCCGATCAACAGGGCGACGCCCAGGATCAGGTACTTCCACGATGGATAGCGATTCATCTGGCTTCCTTGGCCCGATTGTCGGCCCCGTCGTTGGCCCGGCTCCCGGCCGACCTGGGCGCGGCCCCGGCGGCCGGCGGCGCGTGCCTGCCGGGCCCGGGCCTACTTGCCGAACGTTCCCTTGGGCAGCACCTGCATGACGGCGCTGCGCTGCACCTGCAACTCGATGCCGTTGGCCACTTCGACCTGCAGCACGGACTCGCCGAGCTTGGCCACGCGCCCGACCACGCCGCCCGAAGTGACGATCTCGTCGCCCTTGGCCAGCGCTTCGAGCATCGCCTTGTGTTCCTTCTGCCGCTTCATCTGGGGCCGGATCATGATGAAGTACAGGACGACGAACATCAGCACCAGCGGCAGGACCTGGCCGAGGGAGCCGAACAGTGACTCGACGCCGCCGGCGGCGGGCGCCGCGGGCGCGGTCTGGGCAAAGGCTTCGGAGATGAACATCATTGGCTTCCTCGACAGCAAGGCCCGCGCGAGTGCGGGCAAACGGGCATTCTAGTTGCCGGGGCTTCAGAACAGCGCCATGCTCAGCTTGCGCCGGTACTGGTCGACCACCGGGTCAGCGCTGGCGGCCTGCGCCTTGCCCGTCAGCTCGAGCGCGCCCTTGGCGGGCTCGGCGCCCGCCTTGGGCGCAGGCTTGGTCATCAGCTCGAGGATGCCGACGTAGGTCTTGCGCGCGAGCTCGCCGTTCCAGGCCTTGTCGCGCAGCACGATTTCAAGCAGTGCGTCGAGCGCGTCGGTGAAACGGCCCGCCGCGAGCAGCACCTGCGCCAGCTCGAAGCGCGCATCGAAGTCGCGCCGGTCGGCCTCGATCGCCGCGGCCAGCGCCTGCGGCGAACGCGCCGACGCTGCCTTTTCGCAGGCGGCCAGCCAGTGGCCGAGCGCGGCGATGCGGCCGTCGTGCAGCACCTTGCTCGCCACCGGATCGAAGGCATGGCGCGCCTGCGCCACGGCGCCGGTGGCGAGCAGCAGCTTGATGTAGTCGGCGCGCGCCGCGTCGTTGGCCGGGTCGACCGCCACCGCCTGCTGCAGCCGGTCCAGCGCGGCGCCGGTGTCGCCTTCGGCCTCGAGCACCTCGGCCTGCCCGGCCTGTTCCTCGGCCTCCTGCGCCGCGGCACTCGGCACATGGCGGTCGAGGAATTCGCGCACCTGCGCTTCGGGCAGCGCGCCGACGAAACCGTCGACCGGCTGGCCCTTGTCGAACAGCACGCAGAACGGGATCGAGCGCACGCCGAAGGCCTGGCTCAACTGGGCTGCGATCTCGGCCTCGTCGTCGCTGTTGAGCTTGGCCAGCTTGAAGCGCCCGCCGTAGGCCGCCTCCAGCTTCTCGAGCAATGGTCCCAGCGCCTTGCACGGAGCGCACCACGGCGCCCAGATGTCGAGCAGGATGGGCTGCTGCAGCGAAGCCTGGATCAGGTCGGTCTCGAGGTTCTGGAGGGTGATGTCGATCATGGTTCGGGTCGGGAGGATGGGGGGCGGCAGCGCTGGCCAGATGGGGCGCCCGCCTACAATGCAACGCCTGGGCTCGTCGTGCCGATGCGAGCCGCAGCGAACCGTGGGGAAACAGCTTGGATAGCAGCGCCTCTGCCGTCGTCGGTGTGCTGATGGGATCGATCAGCGATTGGGACACGCTGCAGCATGCAGCCAGGATTCTCGCCGAGTTTGGCGTGCCGCACGAGTGCCGGGTCGTGTCGGCGCACCGCATGCCCGACGACATGTTCGCCTTCGCCGAAGCGGCCGCCGGGCGCGGGCTGCGCGCCATCATCGCCGGCGCCGGCGGCGCAGCCCACCTGCCTGGCATGCTGGCGGCCAAGACCACCGTGCCGGTGCTCGGCGTGCCGGTGCCCGGCAAACACCTCGGCGGTGTCGATTCGCTGCACTCGATCGTGCAGATGCCGCGTGGCATCCCGGTGGCCACCTTCGCGATCGGAAACGCCGGCGCGGCCAATGCGGCGCTGTTTGCAGTGGCGATGCTGGCCACCGGCGACGCCGAACTGCGCACCCGGCTCGACGCCTTCCGGGCGCGCCAGACGGCCGAGGCGCGGGCGATGTCGGCGCAGTTGAAGTGACGCTGCCGCCGCGTTTGCTGCGGGCCACGACGCGCACCGCCGAGCCGCGGCGTGCGCTGCGATCTCGCGTGATCGGCGGGCCTGGCAAGACCCCGGCGCCACACCGATGACGCGTCCGCTCCTGCCTGGGGCCACGCTCGGCGTGATGGGCGGCGGCCAGCTCGGCCGCATGTTCGTGCAGGCGGCGCAGGCGATGGGCTACTTCACCGCGGTGCTCGACCCCGATGTCACGTCGCCGGCCGGGCTGGTGGCGCACTACCACATCCAGGCCGACTACCTCGACGAACAGGGTCTGGCCCAGTTGATGCAGCGCTGCGACGCCATCACCACCGAGTTCGAGAACGTTCCCGCGCCGGCATTGTTCACCTTGGGCGCGCACCGACCGGTGGCGCCGGCGGCCGACGCCGTCGCGCTGTGCCAGCATCGCGCAGCCGAGAAGGCGCAGTTCCGCCGCTGCGCGGTGCCGGTCGCGCCGCACGCATTGATCGAAACCGATGCCCAGCTCGAGGCCGTGCCCGACGCCCTGCTGCCGGGCATCCTCAAGACCGCCAGCCTGGGCTACGACGGCAAGGGCCAGGCGCGCGTGGCCGACCGCGCTGCCTTGCGCGCGGCCTGGGAGCAGCTGGGCGGCGCGCGAGGCGTACCGTGCGTGCTCGAGCGGCTGCTGCCGGTGGCGCTCGAGCTGAGCGTGATCGTCGCGCGTGGCGCCGGCGGCGAGCTGGTGGCGTGCCCGGTGCAGCAGAACCTGCACCGCGACGGCATCCTGGCCGTCACGCAGGTACCGGCGGCCGATGTCGCCGCGCCGCTGCAGCAGCAGGCCATCGCGGCGGCGCGCCGCGTGGCCGAGGCGATGGGCTACGTGGGCGTGCTGTGCGTCGAGTTCTTCGTGCTGCGCGACGGCACGCTGGTGGCCAACGAGATGGCGCCGCGACCGCACAACTCGGGCCACTATTCGATCGACGCCTGCGACCTGAGCCAGTTCGAGCTGCAGGTGCGCACGCTGGCCGGCCTGCCGCTGCTGGCGCCGCGGCTGCACTCGCCGTGCGTGATGCTCAACCTGCTCGGCGACCTGTGGTTCGACACGGCCGACACGCAGGGCGCTGCGCCGCGCACGCCGCGCTGGGAGCAGTTGCTGGCGCTGCCCGGCGCGCATCTGCACCTGTACGGCAAGGCCACGCCGCGACGCGGCCGCAAGATGGGCCATCTGACCGTGACCGCGCCCGACG
>JBBIPS010000158.1:0-7179 GCA_037442725.1 Burkholderiales bacterium
CTGGCGCCCCGGGCGCCGGGTTCGCGCCGGTGCGCGCGGGCGCGTTGGCGCTGCCGGTCCCGGCGGAATCGGTCGACCCGCTGCCGACGAACTCGACGCCGTGCTCGATCAGGTAGTCGCGGATGAGCTGGCGCACCACCTGCGACGCGGTGCGATCCTGCAGCGCGCACAGATGCTCGAACGCCGCTTTCTTGTTCGGATCGACGAGCAGCGTCAGGCGCGCGGTCTTGAGCTCCATGGCGTGACTCGGGCGGTGCATCGGGACGATCGGAGGGCGCAGATCGTACCTGAACGTCAGGCGGCGTTGCGCGCCTGGGCGCGGCACCGGTCGCGCAGCGCCGACGCGATCAGCGCGAAGGCCTCGCGCAACGGATCGGCGGCTGCGGCGGCGAGGTCCGTCGCCTGGCGCTGCGCAGGGAATCGAGCCCTGTCGAGGCCACCACCTTGGCACGCGAAGACGATGCTGTTGCTGGCTTCGCCGTCGTCGACCACGAGCACGGCGTCGTCGAAGCTGCGCCGGATGCGCTCGACGTGGATGGCATGGTGGGGGTGGCCGTAGTGCAGGTTGATCGCCGCAACGCCGCCCGGCTGCAGCAGTGCGCGGCAGTCGTCGTAGAAGCGCTGCGAGCACAGCGCGTCGGGCTGGCCGCCGCTGTCGAAGCCGTCGACCAGCAAGGCGTCGCAGCGCTGCGTGCTGTCGCGCACGAAGCGTGCCGCGTCGGCACGCACGACGCTGAACCGGCCATCGTCGGGCGGGATCCGGAATTCGTCGCGCAGCGCGATGACATGCGGGTTGACCTCGACCACCCGGATGCGCGTGCGGCGCAGGTGGCGGTGGCAGAACTTGGCCATCGAGCCGCCGCCGAGGCCGATCATGACGATGTCGCGCGGCTGCGGCACGAAGAGCAGGAAGCCCATCATCGTCCGCGTGTACTCGAGGTCGAGCGCCGTCGGGTCGTCGAGCAGCATGCGGCTCTGGATCTCGCTGATCGAGAAGTGCAGCGTCTTCGCGACAAGGCTTTCGACGACGTACGGCTTGACGTGCCGCGCTGGATCACGGGACTCGGGCATGTCGCAGGCGATCGGGTCGGCGTGGCGCGGATGGCTTCGCAGCCCGGCAGGAGTCGGCTTGGGATGGCCCTCTCGACGATCCCGCCAGGCGCGCCGGCGGCCGAAGCTGCGGCACGGCGCGGCCGTGTCGGCCGGCGCCAGTCGCGGTGAGACCGGGTCGGGACTCGGTGCCGCCGCGTCAGCGAGCGACGTAATGCAGGTCGGCGCGGCGGTTCTTCGCCCATGCCGCCTCGTCGTGACCCGGATCGACCGGCTTTTCCTTGCCGAAGCTGATGGCTTCCATCTCGCCCGCGGGGGCACCGAGCAACTGCAGTGCCTTGAGCACCGCCTCGGCGCGCTTCTGGCCGAGCGCCAGGTTGTATTCACTGCCGCCGCGCTCGTCGGCGTTGCCTTCGAGGCGGACCCTGGCGCCGTGGTTCGACGCCAGGAAGCGGGCATGGGTCTCGATCAGCGGCCTGTCGGCGTCGTGGATCGCGAAGCTGTCGAAATCGAAGTAGACGCTGCGCTTGGCCAGGCCGGACTTCGGGTCGTCGAGCGGGTTCAACGTGACGGTCTTGACGGTCGTCTGCGCCGGCTGTGCCGGCGCGGCCGGTGTGACCGCAGGCGCCTGGACCGCTGTGGCGGGGGCCACCGACACGGGTGCGGTCGGCTCGGCCAGCTTGGTCGAGCTGCAACCAGCCAGTGCAGCCAGCACTGCGGGAAGGATCAGGCGATGGATATGCATGAGTCGGTTTCTCCAAGGTTCGCTGCAGCACCGCCTGGACTCTCGATGGCCCGCGCCGCAACCGGCCGCGGCATCAGGCGCGGTCGATGCCACGAAACAAGTTTAATTCGCCATGAGTGTAATTGCAATGTACATATCATTAACATATGTGTCGAATCCGCAGCCTGCAGCCTGCAGCCCGCGACGCGTCGGCCGCACACTGTGGCTTCCCACAATTCCAGCGCGCTCCGACTTGGTGCAGCATGCGGCACGCTCCGGCGGGGACGCACGTCCCGTGCCGGCACCGCCACCACCCTCCTCAGGAGATATGCCATGAAGTTCAGTCGCCTCGTGATCGCCCTGGCCAGTGCGGGCTTCGCGCTCGCCGCCGCGGCGCAGCAGCCGCTGGTGATCAAGTTCAGCCACGTCGTCGCCAAGGACACGCCCAAGGGCAACGCGAGCGAGTTCTTCGCCAAGCGCGCCGGCGAGCTCACCGGCGGCAAGGTCAAGGTCGAGGTCTACGCCAACAGCACGCTGTACAAGGACAAGGAGGAGATGGAGGCGCTGCAGTTGGGCGCGGTGCAGATGCTGGCGCCCTCGCTGGCCAAGTTCGGCCCGCTCGGCGTGAAGGAGTTCGAGGTCTTCGACCTGCCGTTCATCTTCGACAGCTACGCCGAGCTCGACAAGGTCACGCAGGGACCGGTCGGCAAGATGCTGTTTGCCAAGCTCGAGCCCAAAGGCATCAAGGGCCTGGCGTTCTGGGACAACGGATTCAAGTCGTTCTCGGCGAACAAGCCGCTGAAGACGCCCGACGACTTCAAGGGCCTGAAGATGCGCATCCAGTCGTCCAAGGTGCTCGAGTCGCAGATGCGCTCGGTCGGGGCGATCCCGCAGGTGATGGCGTTCTCCGAGGTCTACCAGGCGCTGCAGACGGGCGTCGTCGACGGGACCGAAAACCCGCACTCCAACCTCTACACGCAGAAGATGCACGAAGTGCAGAAGTTCGTGACGCTGACCGACCACGGCTACCTGGGTTACGCGGTGATCACCAACAAGAAGTTCTGGGACGGCCTGCCCGCCGACGTGCGCGGTCAGCTCGAGCAGGCGATGAAGGAAGCCACCGCCTACGCCAACAAGATCGCCAAGGAAAAGAACGACGAGGCGCTGGCGGCGGTCAAGGCCTCGGGCAAGACCCAGATCTATGCGCTGACGCCGCAGGAGCGGCTGGGCCTGAAGAAGGCGATGATGAAGTCGCACAAGGAGATGGAGTCGCGCATCGGCAAGGAAGTGATCCAGGAGGTCTACAAGGAGACCCACTTCGACCCGTCCAAGCTGTGATGTCGTCGCGCGCTGCTGCTGACGGATGCGGCAGCAGCGCGCGCCGAGCGAAGGGTTGTGCCCGGGGAGACGGCCGATGCTGAAGGTGCTGGATCATCTCGAGGAGTGGCTCATCAGCTTGCTGATGGGAGTGGCCACGCTGATCATCTTCGTCGCGGTGCTGCACCGCTACGCGGCCGGCCTGGCCATCCCGGGCCTGCAGGACTGGCTGCTCGGCCTCGATTTCGGCTGGGCGCAGGAGCTGACGATCATCATGTTCGTCTGGATGGCCAAGTTCGGTGCCGCCTACGGTGTTCGCACCGGCATCCACGTCGGCGTCGATGTGCTGATCAACCGCTTGAGCGGGAGCCGGCGTGCCAGGTTTGTCATCTTCGGCCTGCTTGCCGGCGCCACGTTTACCGGCATCGTCGGCACGCTCGGTGCGCGCTTCGTCTGGGAGAACGGCGCCCATTACGCACTGTTCCGCTTCCTCGGGCTGAACCTCGAGGGGCTGTTTCCCGGGCCGACGACGCCGGACCTCGAGTGGCCGACGTGGGCCGTCTACTGCGCGGTGCCCTTCGGCTCGTACCTGATGTGCTTTCGTTTCCTGCAGGTGTGCTTCGGTTTCGTCCGCACCGGCGAGTTGCCGCACCACGACCAGAGCCACGTCGACGGCGTCGACGAGGAGCCGCTGCCCGAGCCCGGCACCGAGGACAGCATCTACCGCATGCGCGACAACCTCCATCCCGATCCCGACGTCGACGACGTCCCGGGCGGTGGCGGCGGCCGCACCCGCGACGACAAGGCGGGCCGGCCATGAACGCGCTCTTCATCTTCGCCCTGCTGGCCGCGCTGATGCTGACCGGCATGCCGATCTCGATCTCGCTCGGCCTGACGGTGCTGTCGTTCCTGTTCTTCCTGACCAGCGTGCCGGTCGAGTCGGTGGCGCTCAAGCTGTTCACCGGCATCGAGAAGTTCGAGATCATGGCGATCCCGTTCTTCATCCTGGCCGGCAACTTCCTGACGCACGGCGGGGTGGCGCGACGCATGATCCGCTTCGCCGCGACGATGGTCGGCCACCTGCACGGCGGCTTCGGCCTGACCGGCGTGCTGGCGTGCGCCCTGTTCGCGGCGGTCTCGGGATCGTCGCCGGCCACGGTGGTGGCGATCGGCTCGATCCTGCTGCCGGCGATGGTCAAGGCCGGGTTCCCGCGTCGCTTCGGCGCCGGAGTGATCACCACCTCGGGCGCGCTGGGCATCCTGATCCCGCCCTCGATCGTGATGGTGATGTACTCGGTGTCGACCAACACCTCGGTGGGCGCGCTGTTCATCGCCGGCGTCGTCCCCGGTGTCGTGATGGCGAGCATGCTCGGGCTGACCACCTGGTACCTGGCGCGCAAGAACAACTATCCGCGCCAGCCCCGGGCGAGCTGGGCCGAACGCTTCCAGGCCTTTCGCGAGTCGGTCTGGGGACTGCTGCTGATCGTCATCGTGATGGGCGGCATCTACAGCGGCATGTTCACGCCGACCGAAGCAGCCGCGATGAGCGCGGTGTGGGCCTTCATCGCCGCGGTGTTCATCTACAAGGACCTGCGCCTGAAGGACGTGCCGCGCGTGCTGCTGGCGTCGGCCAACATGAGCGCGATGCTGCTCTACATCATCACCAACGCGGTGCTGTTCTCGTTCCTGATGACGCACGAGAACATCCCGCAGGCGATGGCCGACGCGATGATCGGCACCGGCGTCGGCGTGATCGGCTTCCTGCTCATCGCCAACGTGCTGCTGCTGGCCGCCGGCAACTTCATGGAGCCGTCGTCGATCGTGCTGATCCTGGCGCCGATCCTGTTCCCGATCGCCATCAAGCTCGGCATCGACCCGGTGCACTTCGGCATCCTGATGGTGGTCAACATGGAGGTCGGCATGTGCCATCCGCCGGTCGGCCTGAACCTGTACGTGGCCTCGGGCATCACGAAGTTGGGAATCACCGAGCTGACCGTGGCGGTCTGGCCGTGGCTGCTGACGATGCTGGTGTTCCTGGTCATCGTCACCTACTGGCCGCCGTTGTCGACCTGGCTGCCCAGGCTGCTCGGCATGATGTAGCGCGCCGCCGCATGCCGGCGGCGGGGGACGGTGCGACCGGCACCGGCGTGGGTCGACGGCGCGAGCCACCTGTGGCCGCGCCCGGCGCGTGCGCCTCGGGCGAGCGTGCCCGGCTCGTGTTGACGCGCTGCGATGTTTCCACCAGAATGGAAGCATGGAAGAAAAGGCCGCCGTCACTTCGCTCGCCGCACTCGCGCAAGCCTTGCGGCTGCGCATCTTCAGGGCGCTGATCGGCGCCGGGCCACAGGGCATGACACCCGGCGCCTTGTCCGCGACGCTCGACGTGCCGGCCTCGACGCTGTCGTTCCACCTCAAGGAATTGATGCACGCGGGGCTGGTCTCGCAGCAGCGCGACGGTCGCAATCTGATCTACCGTCCGTCGATCGAACAGATGGATGGGTTGGTCGCCTATCTCAGCGCGCACTGCTGCCAGGGCGCGGTGTGCGGCAGCCGCAAGGCGCGCCGACGCGCCGCGTGTTGAAACATGACGACCCACATCCTGACCCTGGGCACCCACGACTCGGCACGCAGCGTGCTGGCCGAGGCGATGCCAACCATCGGGCCGCCAGGCTCGGTCGCGACGTGCGCGCGCACAGCGCAGGCAGGGCGCCGAGTGGGCGCATCCATCCGTTTGCGCTCGAGACGTTGCACGCCGCCGGCATCGCCACCGACGGTGCGCGCCGCAAGAGCCGCGACGAATTCACCAGCCCCAGTGCGCCGTCGCTGGCGATCGTGATCACCGTGGGCGACAGCGTCGCTGCCGAGGTCTGCCCGGGCTTCTTCGGCCGCTCCGGCGAACAGCCGCTGAAGGTGCATTGGCGCTGTCCCGTTCCTTGCAGCGCCAAGGGCGGGGACGCCGGCAGGCGACGTGCCTTCGAGCTGACGAGCCAGGCGATCGGCTAGCGCCTGCTGCAGTTGCTGGCCCTGCCGCTCGAGAGCAAGGACCGGAGCGCACTGCGGGCCGCGCTGGGCGAGATCGGCCGCAGTTGAGTGCCGGCGCGGCCCGCCCGATGAGCACCCACCCCCTGCAGATCCCCGCCGCTGCGCCGGCGCCGTTGAACGTCTTCGAGCGCAACCTGACGCTGTGGGTCGTCGTGTGCATCGTCACCGGCGGCGTCGTCGGCCTGTGACTGCCGGGGCCGATCCTGGCCGTCGGCCGCATGCAGTTCGCGCAGGGCAACCTGCCGGTGGGCGCGCTGATCTGGGTCATGATCATCCCGATGCTGCTGACGGTCGACTTGGGCGCGCTCACCCAGGTCACGGGCCACTGGCACGGCACCGGCGTGACGCTGTTCGTCAACTGGGCGGTCAAGCCCTTCTCGATCGCACTGCTGGGCTGGGTCTTCATCCGCCACGGCTTCGCGCCCTGGCTGCCGGCCGGACAACTCGACAGCTACATCGCGGGGCTCGTCCTGCCCGCTGCCGCGCCGTGCACGGCGATGGTGTTCGTCTGGAGCCGGCTGACCCATGGCGACCCGCTGTCCACGCTGTCGCAGGTAGCGCTGAACGACACCCTCATGGTGTTCGCCCACGCGCCCATCGTCGCGCTGCTGCTCGGTTTCCTATGAACCGCGGCGTGATGGGTGCGCCCGGCGTCGTGATCGACTGCAAGATGTTGCACCCTGCGGCGTGCACAGCCGCGACAAGGTCGACCAATGGCTCGATGCCTGTACCACGCCCTCAGGTCCCCACGGCGGCGAACGCCGCGGGAGTCGGGCTGCTCTGGAGCCGCCCGGCGCGGCCCGAACGGGGCTCGGTGACGGACTGCGCCGATGCGCTGCCGGCATGCGACAACGTTGGGTGCGGGCCGCCCGCGCCGCTCTGCAGCGCCTGGACCTGCCCCGCCACGCAAGGCCCGGGCCAGTCTTTTCCAATCCAGGTATGAGCCTGGAGCGACCTGGGATCGGCGACGCGAAGCGAGTCGATCCGTTGTAGACGAGCGGCAGTGTATTGGCCGCTGTTCATGTCGTAGTCGCAGGCTGTGGTCA
>JBBIPS010000159.1:0-7154 GCA_037442725.1 Burkholderiales bacterium
GGCGGCGGGGGTGTCGATCACGGCTGGCATGATAGGCGCATGACCTCCAGCGACCGCATCCACCCGGGCCTGCAGCGCGAGCTCGCGGCGTGGGGCCATGCACTGCGCACCTGGCCCTGGTTCGACACCCTGCGCACGCTGCGGCAGCGCTTCCGCGAGGACCACCTCGGGCTGACCGCGAGCAGCCTGACCTTCACGACGCTGATCGCCCTGGTGCCGCTGGTGACGGTGATGCTCGCGCTGTTCAGCGCGTTCCCGATGTTCGCCCGCTTCGAGGGTGCGCTGCAGCGCTACCTGGTGCAGAGCCTGGTGCCCGACAGCATCGCGCGGCCGGTGCTGGCCACCTTGACGCAGTTCGCCGGCAAGGCGAGCCGGCTCGGCAGTGTGGGCCTGATCGTGCTCGTGCTGACCGCGCTGGCACTGGTGTTCACGATCGACCGCACGCTGAACGGCATCTGGCGCGTGCCCAGGGCGCGGCCGCTGGCGCAGCGCGTGCTGGTGTACTGGGCCGCGCTGACGCTCGGCCCGCTGCTGCTCGGCGTCAGCCTGACGATCACCTCGTACGCGCTGTCGGCTTCGCGCGGCATCGTCGACGAGCTGCCCGGCGGCCTCGGGCTGCTGCTCGGCGTGTTCGAGTTCGTGCTGCTCGCCGCCGGCATGGCGGCGATGTTCCGCTTTGTTCCCAACACGCACGTCCGGGCGCGCCATGCCTGGGCCGGCGGCGTCTTCGTCGCGCTCGGATTCGAGCTCGCCAAGCGCGCGCTGGCGTGGTACGTCGACGTCGTGCCGAGCTACTCGGTGGTCTACGGCGCGTTCGCGACGCTGCCGATCTTCCTGCTCTGGATCTACCTCGGCTGGGTCGTCGTGCTGCTCGGCGCGGTGGTCGCCGCGTACGCGCCGAGCCTGGCGATGCGTGCGGTGCGCCAGCCCGACGTGCCGGGCTGGCGTTTCGCGCTCGCCGTGGCGTTGCTGCGCGAGATGGCCGACGCGCGCAACGCGCGCCGCGCCATGAGCGCCGCGGCGCTGGCCGCCACACTGCGGGTCGATCCGCTGCAGGTCGAGTCGATGCTCGAGACGCTGCAGGCGCTCGACTGGTGCGGCCGACTCGACGAGGCGGGTGCACAGCGCCACGTGCTGTTGATCGACCCGGCTGGCACGCCGGCGACGCCGCTCGTCGACCTGCTGCTGCTGCGCGACCAGCAGGCGACGCAGGACTTCCGGCGCCGCTGCGGCATCGCCGGCATGACGGTGGCCGAGCTGATCGGGCGCTGACCCGCTGCTGACCCGGCGCCGAGCCGGCACCGGCGCGGATAATCCGCGCCTCGTGACTTCGCCCGCCCCCCCGAGACGGACTGCCCGAGCGCCGGGCCGTCCAGCGCCAAGGCAGCCGCCATCGGCGCCGCGGATTCCGACCGGGCCGGGCACGTCGGCGACGGCGCCGATGCCGCAGCGCGCGCCGGCGCACCCGATCCCGCCGATCCGCTACCCCGAGGCGCTGCCGGTGAGCGCGCGGCGCGACGAGATCGCCGCCGCGCTGCGCCGCCATCAGGTCATCGTCGTCTGCGGCGAGACCGGCTCGGGCAAGACGACCCAGTTGCCGAAGATCGCGCTCGAGATCGGGCGCGGCCTGGGCGCGGGCGGCAGCGGGCTCATCGGCCACACCCAGCCGCGGCGCATCGCCGCATCGAGCGTGGCCAGGCGCATCGCCGACGAACTCGGCTCGCCACTGGGCGACGTGGTGGGGTTCAAGGTGCGCTTCCAGGACCGGCTGCAGCCGGGCGCGTCGGTCAAGCTGATGACCGACGGCATCCTGCTCGCCGAGACGCAGCACGACCGCGACCTGCGCGCCTACGACACGCTCATCATCGACGAGGCGCACGAGCGCAGCCTGAACATCGACTTCCTGCTCGGCTACCTGCGCCAGTTGCTGCCGCGCCGGCCCGACCTGAAGCTGATCGTCACCTCGGCGACGATCGATGCCGAGCGCTTTGCGCGTTACTTCTCCGCTGCCGGGGGTCCGGCGCCGGTGATCCAGGTCTCGGGCCGGCTGTTCCCGGTCGAGCAGCGCTGGCGCCCGTTCGAGGAGTCGCGCGAGACCGACTTGAACAGCGCGATCGCCGATGCGGTCGACGAACTCTGGCGCGGCGGCGCCGACGGCGACATCCTCGTCTTCCTGCCCGGCGAGCGCGAGATCCGCGAGGCCGCCGAGCAGTTGCGCAGGCACCTGGCGCAGCAGCACCGCGGCGCGGCCCAGCCCGACGTCCTGCCGCTGTTCGCACGGCTGTCGCAGGCCGAGCAGGAGCGCGTCTTCGAGCCCGCCGATCAGCGCCACGGCGGCCGGCGCATCGTGCTCGCGACCAACGTCGCCGAGACTTCGCTGACGGTGCCCGGCATCCGCTACGTCATCGACAGCGGGCTGGCGCGCGTCAAGCGCTACAGCTACCGCAACAAGGTCGAGCAGTTGCAGGTCGAGCCGATCAGCCAGGCCGCGGCGAACCAGCGCGCCGGGCGCTGCGGGCGCGTCGCCGACGGCGTGTGCATCCGGCTCTACGACGAGCCCGACTTCGCCGCGCGGCCGCGCTTTGCCGACCCCGAGATCCTGCGCTCGTCGCTGGCCGGCGTGATCCTGCGCATGAAGAGCCTGCAGCTCGGGCCGGTCGAGGACTTCGCGTTCCTCGAGCCGCCGCGAGCCAAGGCGATCGCCGACGGCTATGCGTTGCTCGGCGAGCTCGGTGCAGTGGGCGACGACAACGAGCTCAGCGCCATCGGTGTCGAGCTGGCGCGGCTGCCGCTCGATCCGCGCGTCGGCCGCATGATCCTCGAAGCGCGCCAGCGCGACGCGCTGACCGAGGTGCTGATCATCGCGTCGGCGCTGACGGTGCAGGACGTTCGCGACCGCCCGCTCGAGGCCGCGCAGGTGGCCGACGAGAAGCACCGGAAGTTCGACGACGAGAAGTCGGAATTCATGGGCTACCTGAAGCTGTGGCGCTGGCTGCAGGAGGTCGCCGGCGGCGCGGCCGCGATCGAGCCCGGTGCGGCGCCGGCGCACCGGCTCAGCCACCGCAAGCAGGAGCAGTTGCTGCGCGAGAACTTCGTCAACCCGCGCCGCGTGCGCGAGTGGCGCGACGTGCACGCGCAACTGCATACCGTGGTTTCCGAGCACGGCTGGCGCCTCAACGCCAGCGCCGCGACCTACGAGCAGATCCACCTGTCGATGCTGGCCGGGCTGCTCGGCAACGTCGGGTGCAGGAGCGACGACGACGAGTGGTATCTCGGCGCGCGCGGCATCAAGTTCTGGCGCCATCCCGGCGCGCACCTGAGCAAGAAGCCGGGGCGCTGGCTGATCGCCGCCGAGCTGGTCGAGACGACGCGTCTGTACGGCCGCGGCCTGGCCGCGATCGAGCCGCAGTGGATCCCCGCCGTCGCCGGCCACCTGCTGAAGACGCAACTGCTCGACCCGCACTGGGAGAAGAAGGCCGCCGAGGTGGTGGCACTCGAGCGCGCGACGCTGTACGGCATCGTCGTCTACAACAACCGGCGCGTGAACTTCGGCCGCATCGACCCGGCGGCGGCGCGCGAGATCTTCATCCGCAGCGCGCTCGTCGAGGGCGACTGGGAGACCAGCGCGCCGTTCCTCGCGCACAACCGCAGGCTGCTGGCGCAGGTCGAGGAACTCGAGCACAAGTCGCGCCGGCAGGACGTGCTGGTCGACGACGCGCTGATCCACGCCTTCTACGACCGGCAGCTGCCCGCCGACGTCTGCTCGGGCGCGAGCCTCGAGCGCTGGCTGCGCGACGCGAGCCGGCGCAACCCGAAGGTGCTGCAGCTCACGCGCGAGGAGCTGATGCGCCACGAGGCCGCGGGTGTCACGACCGCCGCGTTCCCGAAGGCGATCCGCCTGGGCGGCATCGACTGCACGACGAGCTACCTGCACGAGCCCGGCGACCCGAAGGACGGCGTCACCGTCGACCTGCCGATCTATGCGCTGAACCAGGCCAGCGACGAGCGCTGCGAGTGGCTGGTGCCGGGCATGCTGGCGGCCAAGGTGCTGGCACTGGCAAAGAGCCTGCCGCAGCGGCCGCGCTCGCGGCTGATGCCGCTGGCCGACTTCGTCGCCGGGTTCGTCGAGTCGACGCCGTTCGCGCAGGGGTCGCTCGTCGACGTGCTGCAGGACGCCGTGCGCGAGCGCAGCCAGCTCGCGGTGCAGCGCAACGACTTCAAGCTCGAGACGCTGCCGCCGCACCTGTTCATGAACCTGCGCGTCGTCGACGAGCACGGCCGCCAGCTCGGCATGGGCCGGCACCTGGCGACGCTCAAGGCCGAGCTGGGCGGGCAGGCGCGATCGGCGTTCCAGGCGCTGGCGGCGTTGAAGCTGGGAGTGGGGGGAGTGTCGCGTGGCGGCGAGCCCTCACCCCAACGCGCTCCCGCCAGCGGGGCAGGGCGCGACGCGGCTGGTCACCCGTTGCTTGCCCGCGGCACAGTGGGCAGTGCAGCCGGTCATCGTTCGCGCAGCGGGAGCGAGGGCGAGCCAGTGCGCGCGCTGCTCCCTGTCGCGCCGGCGGGACCGGGCAGGGGTGACGGTGCCGCGCAAAGCGGGTTGGCCCCCGCCGCCTACACCGCGTGGACATTCGGCGAACTGCCCGAGCTGCTCGAGATCCGCCAGCCGGGCCCGGCCGGCGCGCAGACGCTGGTGGGATTTCCGGCGCTGATCGACAAGGCAACGCATGTCGAGATCGAGGTCTTCGACGAGCCCGAGGTCGCTGCGGCCAGGCACCGCGCGGGTCTGCGCCGCCTGGTGGCGTTGCAACTCAGGCAGCCGCTGAGGTCCGTCGAGAAGAACATCCCCGAGCTGACGCGCGTGGCTGCGGCCTTCATGCTGGTGGGTCGCAACGCCGACGGCGCCGGCGGCGGCAGTGCCGACGAGCTGCGCGCGCAGATCATCGACGTTGCGCTCGACCGCGCCTTCCTCGCCGAGCCGCTGCCGAGCGACGCGGCAACGTTCAACGCGCGCATCGACGCCGGCCGCGCGCGGCTGACCCTGATCGCGCACGAGGTGGCGCGGCTGGCCGCCGCCGTGCTCGCCGAGTACGCGGCGGCCCAGCGCAAGCTGCGCGACGGCCGGCCGCCGAAGGAGGCGGCCGGCGACATCGCCGCGCAGCTCGCGCGCCTGTGCCCCAAGCGCTTCCTGGTGGACACGCCGTATCCCCAGCTGCACCACTTCGTGCGCTACCTCAAGGCGGTCTCGCTGCGCCTGGACAAGCTGCGCACCGATCCGGCGCGCGACGCACAGCGCCTGGCCGAGCTGCGCCCGCTCGAGCAGCGCTACCTGCGCCGGGTCGCCGACCTGAAGGGCAGCGCCGATGCCCGGCTGGCCGAATACCGCTGGCTGCTCGAGGAGCTGCGCGTCAGCCTGTTTGCGCAGGAACTGCGCACGCCGCAGCCCGTCAGCGTCAAGCGCCTCGACAAGGCCTGGGTCCAGCTCTCGAGCTGAACCCGGGCCTGGCCCCGACGCTGCGTGCCGTCACGCCGGCAGGTCCCGACGATCCGTGCCGTCAGGCCGGCAGGTCCCGACGATCCGTGCCGTCACGCCGGCAGGTCCCGACGATCCGTGCCGTCACGCCGGCACGGAGGGCAGGCCCGCCAGCGCCATCGCCAGCTCGGCCTCGTCGTAGCTCTGGTCGGTGAGCTTGCCGGCGAAGTAGGCGCTGTAGGCCGCCATGTCGAAGTGGCCGTGGCCGCTCAGATTGAACAATATGACCTCGGAGCGCCCGGTGGCCTTGCAGCGCAGTGCCTCGACGATCGCGCCCTTGATGGCGTGGTTGGCTTCGGGCGCCGGAACGATGCCCTCGGCGCGCGCGAACAGCACGCCGGCCTCGAAGCATTCGACCTGGTTGTACGCCGCCGCCTCGAGCAGCCCGAGCTCCTTCAGGTGCGAGATCAGCGGCGCCATGCCGTGGTAGCGCAGCCCGCCGGCGTGGAATCCGGGCGGCGTGAAGGTGCTGCCCAGCGTGTGCATCTTGGTCAGCGGCGTCAGATGCGCGGTGTCGCCGAAGTCGTAGGCGTACCGGCCGCGCGTCAGCGACGGGCACGCGGCGGGTTCCACCGCGACGATGCGGCGCTTCTTGCCGCCGCGCAACTGCTGGCCGAGGAACGGCAGCGCGAGGCCGCCGAAGTTGCTGCCGCCGCCGGTGCAGCCGACGAGCACGTCGGGGTCGTCGCCGGCCATCTCCATCTGCAGCATCGCCTCCTGGCCGATGATGGTCTGGTGCAGCAGCACATGGTTGAGCACCGAGCCGAGCGCGTACTTGGTGTCGTCGTGGGTGGCCGCGACCTCGACCGCCTCGCTGATGGCGATGCCGAGCGAGCCCGGATGGTCGGGGCGCTGCGCCAGGATCGCGCGGCCGGCGTTGGTCAGGTTCGACGGCGAGGCCACGCAGGTCGCGCCGTAGGTCTCCATCAGCGCGCGGCGGTACGGCTTCTGGTCGTACGAGATGCGGACCTGGAACACCTGCACCTCGATGCCGAACAGCGCGCCGGCGAAGGCCAGCGACGAGCCCCACTGGCCGGCGCCGGTCTCGGTCGAGAGCTTCTTGATACCGGCCTGCGCGTTGTACCAGGCCTGCGGCACCGCGGTGTTGGGCTTGTGCGACCCGGCGGGCGAAACGCCCTCGTACTTGAAGTAGATCCTGGCCGGTGTGCCCAGCACCTTCTCGAGTCGGCGGGCGCGGATCAGCGGCGACGGCCGCCAGAGCCGGAACACCTCGCGCACCGGCTCGGGGATCGGGATCTCGCGCTCGGTCGAGACCTCCTGCATGATCAGCGCCATCGGGAACAGCGGCGCCAGGTCGTCGGGCCCCACCGGCTTCATCGTTCCCGGGTGCAGCACCGGCGGAATCGGCGCCGGCAGGTCGGCGGCGATGTTGTACCAATGGGTCGGCAGCTTGCTCTCGTCGAGCAGGAACTTGGTCTGGCTCATGCGTGGACTCCATGAAGGCGATGGGGTCATCGATCGTACGCGCCGTCGATGCCGTGAGCCCTGGGGCTTGCCCGGGGATCGACCGCGCCGCGCGCCGCGCCCAGGGCCACGTGCGGGGACGGCGGCCGGGGGGCGGTGGCGGTCGGTCGTCCATGCTGCTGCCGGGCGCGTCGGCCCG
>JBBIPS010000160.1:0-7136 GCA_037442725.1 Burkholderiales bacterium
AACGCCGCGCCGGCCGGCTCGCGCATGCGCGGCGGTGGGTCGGGCCTTGCTGCTGCTGGCCACCGGCGCGATCCTGGCGGCCACCCAGGTCGGCTGCAGCGCAGTGGCGCGCCACGAGGTGCTGACCTTCTTCTTCACCGGCGTGCCGCCGATCGGCCAGGAGGAAGCCTCGGAGGATGCCCCCAAGGTGGCCGTGGCGCAGGCCGAGCGCAGGCCGGTGCGCGTCGTCAAGGCCACCCGCTTCGGCCACGGCCCGTATACGTCCAACCTCTGCTACAACTGCCATCAGGTCTCCGAAAGCGGAGGCTTCCGCGGCTTCGGCAAGAAGGCGGAGGCCAAGGGCTCCGTTGCACAGGCCGGCCAGGTCTCGGGCAAGCTGCTGGCGCCGGTGGGCGAGCTGTGTTCGGGGTGCCATACCGGCCGCTCGCCGACCAAGGCGCGCGCCGCCGGGCTGTGGGTGCACGGCCCGGTCAGCACGGGCTACTGCATCCTGTGCCATTCGCCGCACGCCGCACCGCAGCAGTACATGCTGCAGAAGCTGTCGGACGCGCTGTGCGCCGAATGCCACACCGCGGCGACGCTGTTCAACAAGGTCGCGCACAAGGATCGCAAGGACTGCGTGACCTGCCACAGTCCCCACATGGGCAAGGACAGCCGGATGCTCAAGGCGGACTACCGTGAACCCTGGTAGCCGCCATGGTCCCCGCGTGTTCCGGCGCCGCACCGCACTGGCGTGCGCGGCGCGGCCCGGCTGGGCCGCCTCGGCCGGGGTGGGCTGCATCGCCGTCTGCCTGGCCGGCTTCGATGGCGCGGCGCAGGCCGAATATCGCGGCCGGCAGTTCGACATCGAGCGGCCGCAGCTCGGCATCGACCTCGGCTTTCGCTCGGATGCCGAGACCCGGCGCGGACCGTTCGGCGGCCTCAGCAACCGCGAGCGCGTGGTCAGCGAGGGCTTCGAGCTCGACAGCGGCGGCTGGCTCTACCATCCGGCGCTGGCGACCTACACGCTGGCGCTCAAGCCGCAGTGGGAGCAATCCGCAGACCAGCCGGGGGAAGGACCGGGCACGAGGTCGAGTGCCTTCTTCCTGGGCTACGACATGGGCCTGACCTTGCTGCCGTACCGGGCGTATACGCTGGACCTGACCGCCCGGCGCCAGCGTTCGGTGCTGACCACCAGCGTGGCGAGCCAGTCCGAGTCGGTCAGCACGACGCTGGGCGCGACCCTGAAGCTGAAGTACCGGCTGCTGCCGACGACCTTGAGCCTGACCCACGGCAAGGCCGACCAGACCGGGTTCTACGACACGCGCGAGAACCGCAACGACCTGCTGCTGACGATGCGGCACGAGCGCAAGGACAACGCCACGCAGTTCAACCTGTCGGCCTCGGCGCTGACCCGCACCGAGCTGGCGTCGACGCAGCACACGCGCAACGTCTTCGGCCTGCTGCGCAACCGGCTCGGACTGAGCGCGGGCAATCGGGTCCAGTTGAACTCGAACCTGTCCTACCGACGCTCGAGCAACGATCTGGGGCCGACCTCCGGCGTGACGCTGACGGAAAACCTCGACTGGCGGCACACGCGCAGGCTGGCGAGCAACTACAGCGCGAACCTCAGCAGCGACAGCTTCCAGGGTCTGAGCACGCGACGCATCGCCGTCGGTGCGGGGCTGTCGCACTCGCTCTACGAAAACCTCGTCACTGCGGCGTCGGTCAGCGCCAGCACCAGTTCTGCCCGCGAGAAGGCCTACGGCGGCGGAGTCAATTTCAACTACCAGCGTCGCATCCCCGGCGGCATGATCTACGCCAACCTCGGGAACGACTACCGGCTCACCCGGCGCGCCGCGGGCGGCACGCTGCAGGCGGTGACCGACGAGTCGCACGTGCTCGACGACGCCGCCGTGACCTTGCTGGCCAACCGCTACGTCGACCCGGCAACGGTGGTGGTGACCAGCGCCGACCGCAGCGTCGTCTATGCGGTCGGCGTCGACTACACGCTGGTGCTCGTCGGCAGCACGCTGCGCATCAGCCGCAGCAGTTTCGGCGCCATCGCGCAGGGCCAGACGGTGCGGGTCAACTACACCTGGCAGGCCAGCCCGGCTTTCGACGACGCGACGCGCAGCGGCAGCTACGGACTGGGATTCCATCTGTGGTCGATGTGGCGCATCAACTACCGCTACACGCACTCGAAGCAGGACTTCCTCGCCGGCACCCGGCCCGACGTGCTGGCCGACTCGACCGGCCACACGCTGGAGTCGGACCTGAGCTGGAAATCCAGCACCACGCGGGCGGTCTACGAAGACACGCAGAGCACGACCGGCGTTTCGCTGAACCGCTGGCGCGTCGAGCAGAGCCTGCGCTACACGCCGGTGCCGACCGTCTTCGTCGGCGCGTCGGGCTACGTCGGGCGCACCCGGTTGAAGGACCTTGGCGCCACCGACCGGTTCCGCGGCCTGCGCGCCGACCTGCAGTGGCTGCTTTCGGGCAGCAGCAGGGTCAGGTTCGAGGCCGCCTACGGTGCGATCGAGGGCGGCTCGATCAACACCGTCGACAAGGGCGCGTCGGCGTTCTGGGAGTGGAGCTACGGCGTCTGGCGCGCCGACGCCTCGTTGCGCTACCTGAACCAGACCGACAGGCTCAGCGGCCAGAGTCGCGACCGCCAGGCGGTGTACCTGACGCTGCGCAGGTCGCTCAACTGATGCGCCATGCACAGCCCGCGCCCACGCGGCCACACCGGGGCCGACTCATGCTGAAACCCGTTGCAGCGCTGCGGCGGTGGATCGCCGCGGGACTCGCGCTCGCGCTGCTCGGCACGAGCGCGGGCTGCGTCGGCACGCCGCCGCGGCCGCCGCTGCCGGAGCTGATCTGGCCGCAGCCCCCCGAGGTGCCGCGCATCAGCCTCGAGAACGTCTTGTCGCGCCCGCGCGACATGGGCATCGAGGAGGGTGCCTTCCAGGGCTTCCTCAGGTACCTGTCGGGCCGGCCCGAGCCCGCACTGGTCAGCCCGCACGGCCTGGCGGTCGATGCGCAGGGCCGGATCTACGTGGTCGACGCCTACCTGAAGAAGGTCCACGTCTTCGACCGTGGCGCGGCCAGGCACGTGCTGTGGCCGGCCGCGGCAGGCGGCGCCGACCTCGTCTCGCCGATCGGCATCGCCGTCGACGAGCGGCGCGGCCGCGTCTACGTCTCCGATTCGGCGCAGGCGCTGGTGCGCGTCTTCGCGCGCGACAGCGGCGAGCCGCTGGGCGAGATGCGCAGCGGCGGCATGGGGCGGCCGACCGGCGTGGCCGTGAACACGGTCACCGACGAGCTGCTGGTGGTCGACACCGTCAACGCCGTCGTGCTGCGCTTCGCGCTGGCGGACCAGCGCCTGCTGGGTTTCATCGGCAGCGAGGGCATCGACGCCGGGCGATTCCATGCGCCGACCCACATCGCGGTGTCACGCAGCGGCGAGATCATCGTCACCGATTCGCTCAACTTCCGCATCCAGGTGTTCAGCGCGAAGGGGGTCTTCGTCCGCAGCTTCGGCGCGCCCGGCGACAGCCCGGGGTATTTCTCGCGGCCCCGGGGCGTGGCCGTCGACAGCGACGGCAACATCTACGTCGTCGACGCGCTGTTCGACAACGTGCAGGTGTTCGACCAGGACGGCCGGCTGCTGATGGCCTTCGGCGAGCCGGGCGGCGAGCCGGGCGAGTTCTGGCTGCCTTCGGGCATCGCCATCGACGGCCACGACAGGATCTACGTCGCCGATTCGTACAACAAGCGGGTGCAGGTCTTCAGGTACCTGAAGAATGCCGAGGTGCCATGATGAACAAGCGGTTCAGGAGCGTGCTGGGCGGGCTCGCATTGCTGGCGTCGCTGCTGCCCGGCGCTGCGTCGCCGACCGGCATCGCCGATACGCCGCACAACCTGTCGGTGACCGGGCCGGGGCCGGTGAAGTCGACCACCGAGGGCGAGATCTGCATCTTCTGCCATGCGCCGCACAAGGCGCGGCGCGACATCCCGTACCTGTGGAACCGCAGCGATTCGACCACCAGCTACATCCCCTACCAGAGCTCGACGCTGCATGCGACCGTGGGGCAGCCCACCGGCGCGTCCAAGCTCTGCCTGAGCTGTCACGACGGCACGGTGGCGCTGGGCGCGCTGCTGACGCGGCCGCAGGAGGTGCCGTTTGCGGGCGGCCTGCGCTTCATGCCCGACGGCCGCAACAAGCTCGGCACCGACCTGTCCGACGATCATCCGGTCTCGCTGGTCTACGACAGTGCGCTGGCGGCGAGCAACACCGAGCTCGCGGACCCGTCGATCCTGACCGCGGCGGTGAAGCTGGACAAGAACCGCGAACTGCAGTGCACGGCCTGTCACGACCCGCACAGCAACGACTTCGGCAGGTTCCTGGTGATGCCCAACCAGTACTCGGGGCTGTGCACGACCTGCCACGACAAGCCGGGCTGGGCACAGGCGTCGCATGCCACCTCCAACATGACGTGGAGCGGCGCGGGCACCGACCCCTGGCCCAACTCGAGCTACCCGACGGTGGCCGAGAACGCCTGTGCCAACTGCCATGTGCCGCACTCGGCGGCGGGTCACCAGCGGCTGATGAACTACGCCGCCGAGGAGGACAACTGCCTGGTCTGCCACACCGGCAACGTGGCCACCCGCAACATCGCGCCGGAGCTGACCAAGCTGACCGGGCATCGCGTGCAGAACTACACCGGCGTGCACGATCCGGCCGAGAACTTCGCCCAGCCCGGCGTGGCCAAGCATGTCGAGTGCGCCGACTGCCACAACCCGCACCGGTCGAATTCGGCGCCGTCGCCGGGGGCGCCGCAGGTGTCGGGTGCGACCAGCGGCGTGGCGGGCATCGACGGCGCGGGCCAGGCCGTCGCCGCGGCGCAGAACGAATACGAGATCTGCTACAAGTGCCACGCCGACACCAACGTCGTCAGCGCGCAGCCGATCACGCGCCAGATCGCCCAGCTCAACACGCGGCTCGAGTTCGACCCGGGCAGTGCGTCGTTCCATCCGGTCGCCGCGGCGGGCGTCAACCCGAACGTGCCCAGCCTGCTGCCGCCCTACACCACGGCCAGCATGGTCCGCTGCAGCGACTGCCACAACAACGACAACGCCGTCGGCCCGCGCGGCCCGCACGGATCGAACAATGCCGCGCTGCTGGCGAAGAACTACACCACCGCCGACAACACCACCGAGAGCCCGTTCGCCTACGAGCTGTGCTACGCCTGCCACAGCCGGGCCAGCATCCTGGGCGACCAGAGCTTCAAGTCGCACAGCCTGCACGTGGTGACGGCGCAGACGCCGTGCTCGGCCTGCCACGATGCCCACGGCATCAGCAACACGCAGGGCAACCCGGTCAACAACGCCAGCCTGATCAACTTCGACATCAGCATCGTGCAGCCCGACAGCCTCGGGCGACGCTACTTCGAGAAGACCGGGGCCGGCACCGGGTCGTGCTACCTGAGCTGCCACGGCAACCAGCACGGACCCAGGAGCTACTGATGCAAGAGTCGAATGGTCGCCATCGGCGCGAAGGCGTGCGCCGGGTCGTGCCGACGCTGGCGCGGCGTGTCCTGGGTCTGGCAGCGTGCGCCGTCATGACACTGGGCCTGCCGGCGCGGGCCGCCGAGCAGGATGCCGAGTCGCAGGCGCTGGTCGAGCAAGTCGTGCAGGCCTACGGGGGCCAGCCGGCGATCGACAAGGTGGTCGCGCTGAATGCGCAAGGGCGCATCAAGTCGCTGATGCATCGTGACGTCGGCAGCTACCAGCGCTGGTCCGCCCGGCCGCGGCAGTTGCGGGTGGAAACCGCGTACGCGAACAGCGCCGAGACGCGCATCCTCAACGGCCAGACGGCCTGGCGCAGCGGCCCCGGCGGGCGCCTGGGCGAGGTCACCGGCATGGCCCGGCTGGCCACGGTCTACCAGTTCAAGCAGGTCGACCTGCTGCACGGGCTCGCCGGCCGGAGCCTGAACCTGCGTCATCTGGGCCGTCAAACGCTGGGCGGGCGCCCGACCGAGGCGATGCAGGTCTGGGACGACGAAGGCCCGGCGATGAGGGTCGATGTCGACACGGCCACGCACTACATCGTCAGGGTCGCGGCCGAGTTCCGGGACGATGGCGGGGCGGCCATCCTGGCCATCGAGTTCTCGGACTTCCGCCCGGTCGACGGGATGCCGCTGCCGTTCAGGCTGAGCAACTTCGCCGCCGGCATGCGGATCAGCGAGACGGTCATCACGCGCTACACCGTGAACCCGCCGGCGGACCCGACGCTGTTCCAGCCGCGCGTGGCAGGGCAGGCCGTCACGCTGGCCGGCGCCGCCGGCCCGGCGCCGACCGGCGCACTGCGGCAATGACCGCAGCCATGATGCCGCAGCGCAGACTGCAGTGGCTGTTCCTGTTGTCGGGCGCGACGGCGCTCGTCTACCAGGTGGTGTGGACGCGACTGCTGACGCTGTTCTTCGGCTCGACGATGCTGGCGGTGAGCACGGTGCTGGCCGTCTTCATGGGCGGGCTGGCAATCGGGTCGGCGCTGCTCGGCCGTCGGGCCGACTCCGCCGTGGCGCCGGTACGTCTGTACGGCTGGCTGGAACTGGGCATCGGGCTGCTGGCCATTGCAACGCCGCTGACCTTCGCGACGATCGAGCAGGCCTACGTCTTCATCAACGGCCAGGCCACGCCGGGATTCTGGGGTGGCGTCCTGCTGCGCTTCGCGTTGTCGTGCGCGCTGCTGCTGCCGCCGACGGTGCTGATGGGCGGCACGCTGCCGATCCTGTCCAAGGTCTTCCTCGACGCAGGCGGCACCAACACCGCACGCTCGGTGTCGCTGCTGTACTTCGTCAATACGCTGGGCGCGGTGATCGGCGCGGTGGCGGCGGGCATGTTCCTGCTGCAGTGGCTGGGCATCCGCTGGCTGCTGCTGACGGCCGGGCTGGTGAACATCGGCATCTTCGTCGTCGCCCGGCGCCTGCCGGCCGTGCCTCGGGCCGTTCCGGAGGCAGGGGCCGGGGTCGGTCCGGCCACGGCGGGGCGGCCCGCCGCGGCGGGCGCACCGCGCTGGTCGGTCCCGGCCGTGGCGGCGGTGGCGGTGCTGTTCTTCTCAGGCCTGGCCGCGCTCATCTACGAGGTGGCCT
>JBBIPS010000161.1:0-7135 GCA_037442725.1 Burkholderiales bacterium
GACCGCGAGCGTCACGCGATCGCCCTTCTCGACGCCGAGGCTGCGGAGCGCGTGGGCGGCCCGGTTCACGATCGCGTCGAACTCGGCGTACGTCACGCGTCGCCCCTCGTGCAGCAGGAAGGGCTGGTCGCCGCGCCGGGCGACCTGCGCGGCGCAGCGGCCGCTGCCAACGACGAGACCCTTTCGCCGCGGCGGTGATCGGCGCGGCAGCGTCGCCTCGCCCGGGCCCGCCGGTGCGGGGTCATGGCGTGGCCACGGGGGTCGGTCGCCGGGCGCCCCGCCGCGTCGGCCCGATCGGACCGGCGCGTCAGCGGCGTCGCCGCATCACTTCAGGATGTCGCCCAGGCACAGGTACTTGAGCTCGACGTACTCGTCGATACCCTGGTGCGCGCCCTCGCGTCCCAGGCCCGATTGCTTGACGCCGCCGAACGGCACCTCGGCCACCGAGATGAGGCCGGTGTTGACGCCGACCATGCCGTACTCGAGCGCCTCGCCGACGCGGAAGATGCGGCCGATGTCGCGGCTGTAGAAGTAGCTGGCCAGCCCGAACTCGGTGGCGTTGGCGGCCGCGATCGCCTCAGCCTCGGTGTCGAAGCGGAACACCGGTGCCACCGGGCCGAAGGTCTCCTCGCGCGCGCACAGCATGGCGGCGGTGACGTCGGCCAGCACCGTCGGCGTGTAGAAGCGCGCGCCGAAGCGCTCGCCGCCGACCACGACACGCGCGCCTTTGGCCAGCGCATCGGCGACATGGCTCTCGATCTTGGCAATCGCCGCGTCGTCGATCTGCGGGCCCTGGTTGACGCCGGCCTCGAAGCCGCTGCCGACCTTGATGCCTCGCGCCTTCGCCGCGAGCCTGGCGACGAAGTCGTCGTAGATGCCGGACTGGACGTAGAAGCGGTTCGCGCAGACGCAGGTCTGGCCGGCATTGCGGTACTTGCTGACCATCGCGCCTTCGACCGCGCTGTCGATGTCGGCGTCGTCGAAGACGATGAACGGCGCATTGCCGCCGAGTTCGAGCGCGAGCTTCTTGACCGTCGGTGCGCACTGCCGTGCCAGGATGCGGCCGACCTCGGTCGAGCCGGTGAACGACAGGTGGCGCACCACGTCGCTCGAGCACAGCACCTTGCCGATCTCGACCGAGTTGTCGGCATCGGCGCTGAGGACGTTGAGCACGCCCGAGGGCATGCCCGCGCGCTGCGCCAGCTCGGCCAGCGCCAGCGCGCACAGCGGCGTGGCCTCGGCCGGCTTGATCACGACGGTGCAGCCGGCGGCCAGTGCCGGCGCCACCTTGCGCGTGATCATCGCGACCGGGAAGTTCCACGGCGTGATCGCCGCGCACACGCCGACCGGCTGCTTGATGACGAGGTAGCGCTTGTTGACGTCGGTGGTCGGGATGGTCTCGCCGTAGACGCGCTTGGCCTGCTCGGCGAACCACTCGACGAAGCTGGCGCCGTACATCACCTCGCCCTTCGCTTCGGGCAGCGGCTTGCCCTCCTCGGCGGTCATGATGCGGGCCAGGTCGTCGGCGTGCTGGTTGATGAGCGCGAACCATTTCATCAGCACCGCCGCGCGATCCTTCGCGGTCCTGGCGCGCCACGGCCCCCAGGCCCTGTCGGCGGCGACGATCGCGGTGTGGCAATCCACCGCGCCCAGGTTGGCGACATCGGCGAGCTTGAGGCCGGTGGCCGGATCGGTGACGTCGAAGCGGGTGCTGCCGGCGACCCACTCGCCGCCGATCAGCGCGTCGGTCTTGAGCAGGCTCGGGTCGTTCAGCAGCGCAAGGGGCGAGGTCTTGGTGTCCATCGGTTTCTCCAGGGAATCGAGCCGGCCGGGCTCGCAGGTTAGCGCAGTGCCACGCCGGGCAGCACGCACAGCATCTCGTAGAGCAGGTTGGCGCCGAGCAGCGCGGTGTTGCCGCTCGGGTCGTAGGGCGGCGCGACTTCGACCAGGTCGGCGCCGACCAGCTTCAGCCCGCGGCAGCCGCGGATGATCTCGAGCGCCTGCGGCACCGTGAGGCCGCCGATCTCCGGCGTGCCGGTGCCGCCGGCAAACGCCGGGTCGACGCCGTCGATGTCGAAGCTGAGATAGCACGGCGCGTCGCCGATGCGCTCGCGCACCTGTTGCATCAGCGGCGCCAGCGACCGGGTCCAGACCTCATGCGCAGGCACGACGGTGAAGCCTCGGCGGCGCGGCCAGTCGAAGTCGTCGGCGGCGTAGCCGCTGCCGCGCAGGCCGATCTGCCAGACCAGGTCGCAGCGCAGCAGGCCCTCCTCGACGGCACGGCGAAACGGCGTGCCGTGCGCGATGCGCTCGCCGAACATCGCATCGTTGACGTCGGCGTGCGCGTCGACATGCACCAGCGCCAGCGGGCCGTGGCGCGCCGCCAGCGCGCGCAGGATCGGCAGCGCGATGGTGTGGTCGCCGCCCAGCGTCAGCGGGATGCAGCCCGCGGCCAGCACGCGCGCGTAGAAGCCGGTGATGATCGCGAGCGACTTCTCGAGCGAATAGGTGTTGATCGGCACGTCGCCGAGGTCGGCGACCTGCAGCGAGTCGAACGGCGCGGCGCCGGTGGCCAGGTTGTAGGGCCGGATCAGTGCCGACTCGGCGCGCATCTGGCGCGGCCCGAAGCGCGCGCCGGGCCGGTGGCTGGTGCCGATGTCCAGCGGCACGCCGATGAAGGCGGCGTCCAGGCCCTCGGGCGAGTCGGCCAGCGGCAGCCGCAGCATCGTCGCGATGCCGGCAAAGCGCGGCATTGCGTTGCCGCCGAGGGGCTGGTTCCTGTCGGTCATGCGCGTCGGCCGCGGATCCACTCGAGCACCAGCATCAGGCTGGTGGTGAAGATCGTCAGCAGCGTGGCCACCGCGGCGATTGTCGGGTTGATGTTCTCCCGGATGCCGGTGAACATCTGGCGCGGCAGCGTCACCTGCTGCGGCCCGGCGATGAACAGCGTCACGACGACTTCGTCGAACGAGGTCGCGAAGGCGAACAGCGCGCCCGAGATGACGCCCGGCGCGATCACCGGCAGCGTGACGCGCCAGAAGCTCTCGACCGGCCCGGCGCCCAGGCTCGCCGAGGCGCGCACCAGGTTGAAGTCGAAACCCTGCAGCGTGGCCATCACCGTGGTGACGACGAAAGGCGCGCCCAGCGCGGCGTGCACCAGGATCAGCCCGGTGTAGGTGTCGGCCAGGCCGATGCGCGCGAAGAGCAGGTAGCACGCGACGCCGACGACGACGATCGGCACCACCATCGGCGCGATCAGCACGCTCATCAGCAGGCCTTTGCCCGGGAACCGGATGCGCGCCAGCCCGACCGCGGTGAGCGTGCCCAGCACGGTGGCGATCAGCGTGGCCGACGGCGCGACGATGAAGCTGTTCCTGGCCGCGCGCGCCCAGTCTTCGGAGGTGAACAGGTTCTGGTACCAGCGCAGCGACCAGCCGGGCACCGGGTAGGCCAGGAACGAGCTGTCGGCGAAGGACAGCGGCACGATGACCAGGATCGGCAGCAGCAGGAACACCAGCAGCAGCGCCCCGAACACGCGCAGCGCCCACCAGCCGAGCTTGTCGGCGGCGGTGTAGTAGGCCGGAAAGAGCGGCAGTCGGACCATGGCCCCAGTGTCAGCCCAGGCTCAGTTCGGACTTGACGACGCGGCGGTACGCCGTGTACAGGATCAGCGTGGCCACCAGCAGCACCGCACCGAGGGCGCAGGCCATGCCCCAGTTGACGTTGACGTTGGTGTACTGCGCGATGTAGTAGCTCAGCATCTGGTCGTCGGCGCCGCCGAGCAGCGCCGGCGTCACGTAGTAACCGATGGCCAGGATGAACACCAGCAGCCCGCCGGCGCCGATGCCGGGCCAGGTCTGCGGCACATAGACGCGGAAGAACGCCGTCAGCGGCGCACTGCCGAGCGAGACCGCCGCGCGCAGGTAGGTCGGTGGCACCGACTTCATCACGCTGTACAGCGGCAGGATCATGAACGGCAGCAGGATGTGCACCATCGCGATGACGACGCCGGTGCGGTTGAACAGCAGCGCGAGCGGCTCGTCGATGATCGACAGCGCGTGCAGCGACTTGTTGACCAGCCCCTCGCGCTGCAGCAGCACGATCCAGGCTGCGACGCGGACCAGGATCGAGGTCCAGAACGGCACCAGCACCAGGATCATCAGCATGTTGGCCCGACGCGGCGGCAGCGTCGCCAGCCAGTAGGCCAGCGGGTAGGCCAGCGCCAGGCAGGCGGCGGTGACGACCAGGCTGATGTTGAAGGTGCGCAGCAGGATGCGGCCGAACACGCGCTGGTCGGGTGCCATCGGCTCGATGCCACCCTCGGCACTGCGCCTGAGGTCGACCGAGGCCAGCAGGTAGTCGGGCGTCCAGCGCGACGCGTTCTTGGCGATCGCCTGCCAGTACTTCAGCTCGCCCCAGCGCTCATCGAGTGCCAGCATCTTCGCGCGAGTCTGCTCGGGAGCGAGGTTCTCGCCCAGCGGCAGCGCGCGGTAAGTGCCCATGATGAGCGAGCGCGCGCCGGCGACCTCGGAGTTCAGGCGCCGCGCCAGTGCGCCGGCGTCCGAGCCTTGCGCGAGCGCACCGAGATCGGCCGCGACCGCGGCATAGGCTGCCGCCGGCGGGTCGGCCCTGCGATTCCAGCCGCCCAGCGCCGCCCCGGTGCGAGGCAGGCTGCCGGCGATCTCCGGGTTCTCGACCGCGCGCAGCAGCAGCGCGCCGATCGGCACCAGCAGCGTCGCCAGCAGGAACACGAGCAAGGGCAGCGTCAGCGCAATGGCCACCCAACGCCGCCGCGTCTGCACCTGCTGCAGCGAACGCCGCAGGTCGGCCGGGCCGGGCGCGGTGGCGGTCATGGCCGTGGCGACAGGCGCCGGCAAGCGCGCCTACTGCGCGGCCCACGAGGCGAAGCGCTTCTCGAGCTCCTCGCCCTGGTCGGCCCAGAACTTGATGTTGAACTGCAGCGCGTCCCTGGCGTTGGCCGGCGCCGTCGGCAGCATCGCGAGCACCTTGGCGTCGAGCTTGGCGAGCGCCTTGTTGTTGGTCGGACCGTAGGCGATGTGGCGCGCGTACTCGGCCTGCGCGTCGGGAGTGCTGGCGTAGGCGATGAACTTGTACGCGGCGTCCTTGTTCGGCGTGCCCTTGACGATGGTCCAGTAGTCGAGGTCGTAGATGCCGCCGGTCCAGCTGATCTTCAGGTTCTTGCCTTCGCGCTGCGCGGCATCGATGCGGCCGTTGTACGCGCTCGTCATCACGACGTCGCCGGCGACCAGGAACTGCGGCGGCTGCGCGCCGGCCTCCCACCACTGGATGCTGGGCTTCAACTCGCCGAGCTTCTTGAACGCACGGTCGGCGCCGGCCTTGGTGGCGAGCACCTTGTAGACGTCGCCGGCCTTGACGCCGTCGGCCATCAGCGCGAACTCGAGGTTGTAGCGCGCGCCCTTGCGCAGGCCGCGCTTGCCGGGGACTTTCTTGGTGTTCCAGAAGTCGGCCCAGGTCCTGGGCGCCTCCTTGAGCTTGTCGCCGTTGTAGGCCATCACCGTCGACCAGACGAAGATGCCGATGCCGCACTCGTGGATCGCCGCCGGCTGGAAGTCGGCCTTGCTGCCGATCCTGGCGTAGTCGAGCTTCTCGAACAGGCCCTCGTCGCAGCCGCGGTTGACGTCGGGGCTCTCGACCTCGACGACATCCCACGTCACCTTCCGGGTCTCGACCATGGCCTTGATCTTGGCCTGCTCGCCGTTGTACTCGACCTGCTGGATCTTGGCGCCGCCGCTCTTCTCGAACGGCTCGAAATAGGCCTTCTGCTGGGCGCTGCCGTTGGCGCCGCCGAAGTTGATGACGGTGAGCTGGGTCTGGGCGAATGCCGGCAGCGCCAGCAGCGTGGCCAGGCCGGCAGCGAGACGAATCGATTTCATCGCGGATCTCCTCTTGGGTTCAGGGTGGTGGGGCGGGGAACGGGTGACGGGAGGCAGCGGCTCAGGCGTAGACGCGCAGCGCCGCGGCGGGAATGCGCAGCCAGACGCTCTGGCCGGGCACCGGCTGCGCGCCCGAGGCGAACGGCAGCTTGATGGTGGCCTGCGGCTGGCCGGCGATCGCGCAGCGCAGCCGCAGGTGGTCGCCGAAGAAGAGCACGCCGTCGACGCTGGCCGGCAGCACGTTGACCGGATCGTCGGGCCGGGTGAACAGTGCCTCGATGCGCTCCGGCCGCACCGACGCCATCACCGTGGCGCCCGGCCGGGCCGCGTTGACGTTGACGCCGGCCAGCCGCGTGCCGCCGGGCAGCACGAGTTCGCAGCCCTGCGCATCGGCGCTGCCGACGGTGCCGTCGAGCTGCGTGCTGTCGCCGACGAAGCCGGCGACGAAGCGATTGGCAGGGGTCTCGTACAGGCGCTCCACCGCGTCGATCTGCTGGATCCGGCCGTCGTTGAAGACCGCGACGCGGTCGCTCATCGTCAGCGCCTCGCCCTGGTCGTGGGTGACGTAGACGAAGGTCACGCCGAGCTGGCGGTGCAGCTCCTTCAGTTCGATCTGCATGTGCTCGCGCAACTGCTTGTCGAGCGCGCCCAGCGGCTCGTCCATCAGCACCAGTTGCGGCTCGAACACGAGCGCGCGTGCCAGCGCGACGCGCTGCTGCTGGCCGCCCGAGAGCTGCGACGGATAGGCGCGGTCGCGCCCGGTGAGCTGCACCATCGCCAGCGCCTTGGCCACGCGCTGCGCCAGGTCGGCCTTGGGCACCCTGCGCACCGTCAGCGGATAGGCGACGTTGTCGGCGATCGTCAGGTGCGGGAACAGGGCGTAGTTCTGGAACACCATGCCGAAGTTGCGCTTGTGCGGCGGCGTGCGTGTGATCGGCGCGCCGTCGAGCAGGATGTCGCCGGCGGTGGGCGACTCGAACCCGGCCAGCATCATCAGGCAGGTCGTCTTGCCCGACCCGGAAGGCCCCAGCAGCGACAGGAATTCGCCGCGCCGGATGTCCAGATCCAGCCCGTGCACGACCAGCGTGCGGCCGTCGTAGGTCTTCTGCACGCCGCGGAACTGGACCAGCGTGTCGTGCGCCGCTGCGTCGGGTCGCATCGCGGTTCAGGCTCCGGCCGGTCGGGCAGGGGCCGTGCCGCCGGCAGCGTTGGCAGCCTGG
>JBBIPS010000162.1:0-7127 GCA_037442725.1 Burkholderiales bacterium
CGTCGAGCACGGCCTGGCGCAGATCGCGCAGGGGCTGGTTGCGGCCGGCGTTCGACGCCTGGTCGTCGCCGGCGGCGAGACCTCGGGTGCGGTGGTGCAGGCGCTGGGCGTGCGCACGCTGCGCATCGGCGCCACGATCTGCCCGGGCGTGCCGTGGACGCAGGCCGAGGGCCGTGCATTGTGGCTGGCGTTGAAGTCCGGCAACTTCGGCGGGCCCGACTTCTTCGCCGCGGCGCTGCGCATGAGCGAGGTCGCCGCATGAGACGAGCCGCACGGCCGCCCGCGGCGCGGACGGCGCTGTCGATGCGACCGGGCAGCGCGGGCGCAGCGATTGGCTTCGACGCGCTGCGACAGGAAGTCTGCCGCGTCGGCCGCTCGCTGTTCGAGCGCGGCTACGTGCACGCCAGCGCCGGCAACATCAGCGTGCGGCTGCCGCACGGCGAGGGTTTCCTGATCACGCCCACCGACGCCTGCCTGGGTTGTCTCGATCCCGCGGCGCTGGCGCATGTCGACAGCGCAGGTCGCCAGCTCGGCGGCGCGCGCGCGAGCAAGACGCTGGCGCTGCACCGGCGCATCTACGACGCCGACGCTGCGGCACAGTGCGTCGTGCACACGCACAGCACGCACCTGGTCGCGCTGACACTGGCCGGCACCTGGAGCAGCGCCGACATCCTGCCGCCGATCACGCCGTACTATGTGATGAAGGTCGGCCATGTGCCGCTGATCCCGTACCACCGCCCCGGCGACCCCGCGGTGGGCGAGCGGGTGGCGCAGGCGATCGCCGCGGCGCGTGCGCGCGGTGCGCCGATCCGCGCCGTGATGCTCGATCGGCTCGGCCCCAACGTCTGGCACGAGACGGCCGCGGCGGCGATGGCCACGCTCGAGGAGCTCGAACAGACCGCTCGCCTGTGGCTGATGACGACGCCGCGTCCGGCACCGCTGGCCGACAGCCGTATCGACGAGTTGCGCAAGCAGTTCGGCGCGTCGTGGTGAGGCTCACCGGTCGACGTCATCCGGCGATCACTCTGCGCGGGCACCAGGGCATCCGGCCGCAGCCCAGCGCTTCCTTGCAAGGACACCGACCATGCCCCGCTTTGCCGCCAACCTCTCGATGATGTACCCGGAACACGCCTTCCACGACCGCTTCGCGGCCGCCGCAGCGGATGGTTTCCACGCCGTCGAGTACCTGTTCCCGTACGCCTGGGCAGCCACCCAGCTGGCGCAACGGCTGGCCGACCATGCGCTGCAGCAGGTGCTGTTCAACGCGCCGCCGGGCGACTGGGATCGGGGCGAGCGCGGACTGGCCTGCCTGCCCGGTCGCGAGGACGAGTTCCGGCGCGGCTTTGCCGATCAGGCGCTGCCGTATGCACTGGCGCTGCATTGCCCGCGCGTGCACGCGATGGCGGGACTGGCGCCGCCCGGCGTCGACCGCGCCGCGCTGCGCGCCACCTATGTCGCCAACCTGGACTGGGCCGCACGCGAGGCGGCCGGCGCCGGCATCGACGTGCTGATCGAGCCGATCAATACGCGCGACATCCCGCGCTACTTCCTGAACCGGCAGGACCAGGCGCACGACATCGTCGCCGACGTCGGTGCGCCCAACCTGAAGGTGCAGATGGACCTGTACCACTGCCAGATCGTCGAGGGCGACCTGGCGACCCGGCTGCGCCGCTGGCTGCCCACCGGGCGCGTCGGCCACCTGCAGATCGCCGGGGTTCCCGAGCGCCACGAGCCCGACATCGGCGAGATCAACTACCGCTATCTGTTCGCGCTGCTCGACACGCTGGGCTACGCCGGCTGGGTCGGCTGCGAATACCGCCCACGCGACGCCACCGACACCACCGCCGGGCTGGGCTGGTTCCAGCCGTACCGGGATGACTAACATTCATCGCACGTCGCAGGCGCCGGGCAGGCCACGGATCTTCCGCCACGGTCGTGACACGCCGTGGACGCCAACCCGCTACGACGACGATCGACACGACTTGACGAGGTGATCATGGGACAGAGCATGCGCATCGGATTCATCGGCCTGGGCTTCATGGGCCACGGCATGGCGGCGAACATCCTGGCCAGGGGTTTCCCGCTGACGGTGATGGCGCACCGCAAGCGCGAAGCGGTCGACGACCTGGTCGGCCGCGGCGCCACCGAAGTGGCGTCGCCGGCCGAGATGGCTGCGCGCTCGGACATCGTGATCCTGTGCGTGACCGGCGTGCCCGAGGTCGACGCGCTGGTGCGCGGCGAGCACGGCATCGCCGCCGGCGCGGAGCCGGGACTGATCGTCATCGACTGCTCGACCTCGGACCCGACCAACCTGCTCGCGCTGGCGGCCGAGTACGCACCGCGCGGCATCCGCTTCGTCGACTCGCCGCTGGGGCGCACGCCCGTGGAGGCGTGGAAGGGCCAGCTCGCGGTGATGGTCGGCGCCGACGACGCGCTGCTGGCAAGGGTGCGGCCGGTGCTCGAAGCCTTCGCGTCGACGATCCTGCCCGCGGGCGCGCTGGGCAACGGCCACAAGCTCAAGCTGATCAACAACTTCATCGCGCTCGGGCAGGCGGCGCTGTACGCCGAGGCGCTGGTGCTGGCGCACAAGGCGGGCCTGTCGACCCCTGCCTTCGACGCGCTGATCCGCGCCAGCCGCATGGACTGCGCGCTGTTCCACACCTTCATGGGCTGGGCCATGGAAGGCAACAAGGACTCGCACAGGTTCAGCCTCCAGAACTGCCTGAAGGACACGACCTACGTGCAGCAGTTCAGCGCCGCGCTAGGCCTGCCGGCGCCGCTCGCCGCCGCGGTGCGCGCCGTCTACGTGCAGGCCGTCGAGGCCGGTTTCGGCGGCGCGAACCTGCCCGAACTGCCAAGGCCGATCGCGGCTGCCGCCGGGGTGGAACTGATGCCGGCCGGGCCGGGTTGAGCGGCGCGGCGTGGGCTCAGGGGCGCACGCCCCGGTCCATCACCCGCACTGCCCCACATAACCGCAGGCGGTGCAGAACTCGCAGCCGTCCTTGCGGATCAGCGTCGCGTTGCCGCATTCGGGGCAGGCCTTGCCGGCCATCGGGGCGACGCTGGTGGCCGCGCCGGCCTTGGCCGACGGGGCTTCGAGGATGCCCATCTCGCGCAGCGGCAGGCCGCCCTCGTCGAGCACGCCGAGCATCGCGTAGCGGTGGATCACGAGCCGCGCGATGTAGGCCACGGTGCTCGGCCAGACCTGCTGGCGCCGCTCGCCGGGCACCGGCGCCATGAAGTGGCCGAGCGGCTCGCCGACGTTGAGCAGCTTGCGCAGCTTCATGCCGATCCAGGCCGGGTCGAGCACGCGCATGTCGAGTGACAGCAACCGCGCCAGGCCGTCCAGCGCGCGCGGGTAGTTGCCCGAGAAGCCGATCGCGCACGGCCGCGTCATGAACACCGTGCCGCCGGCCCCCGGCCGCGACGCGTCGCCGGGCTCGAGCACCGGCAGCGAGACCTCCTTCAAGGTGACGGTGAACGACTCGCCGGTGGCCGGGTTGTCGACGTCCACCGCCCACGCCAGCGTGCCCGAGGTGCCGGTGCGCGGCTCGTCGCGACTGAACATCGCGTCGAGCACCGGCGTCGACCCGCCCTCCTGCAGCGCGCCGAGTTCCTCGCAGCGCCAGCGGATCACCGCCGCGGTGGCGGCGACGACCCCCGGGAACAGGCGCCGCTCGCCGTGCGGCGGCATCGGCATCTCGAAGGCGCGCTCCTCGGCCACCGTGGCCAGCGCGTCGAGCTTCAACTTCAGCCACGACGCGTCGTTGGCGCGCATGTCCATCGACAGCGTCTTGGCCAGCGCGCCCAGGCCGCGCGGCTGCTCGGCGCCGTTGACCCAGACCTCGAACGGCAGGTTCTTGGAAAACAGACCGAGCCCGGGGCCGGCCTCGGCCGGCATCTCGCCGACGAAGAGCGAGAAGTCGCCGTGCGGATGCTGGATCATGAAGCTCCAGGCCGGGTTGCCGCCGGGCAGCCCGGGCCGGCTCGGCCAGCGCAGCGAGGCCAGCACCGGCGCCGGCAGCCGGTCCAGGCGCAGGCGCTGGTTGGCGCCGTCGGTCGTCAGCGGCGCGGGTGTGGCGGCCACGGCGGGCTCGACGCTCAGCACCGAACCCAGCACCGCGTTGGGCCGGTAGGTGGCCAGCCCCTTCAGCCCGGCGGCCCAGGCCTGCAGGTACAGGCCCTGGAAGTCGGCATACGGATAGTCGGCCGGCACGTTGACCGTCTTGCTGATCGAGGTGTCGATGAACGGCGCCACCGCCGCGACCATCGCGGCGTGCGCCTCGGCGCTCATCTCGAGCGCGGTGACGAAGGCGTCGGTCAGCGGCGCGCTCGGGCCGAACAGGTGCCGGTACAGGCGCCAGGCGTGGTCCTCGACCGCGTATTCCTTGAAGCTGCCGTCGGCCTCGCGCTTCTTGCGCGTGTAGGTCCAGCTGAACGCCGGCTCGATGCCGTTGCTGGCGTTGTCGGCGAAGGCCAGGCTGATGGTGCCGGTGGGCGCGATCGACAGCAGGTGCGAGTTGCGCAGGCCCTGCGCGCGGATCTTGTCCTTCAGCGGCTGCGGCAGCCGCGCGGCGAAGCTGGCACGCGACAGGTACAGGTCGGCATTGAAGAGCGGGAACGCGCCGCGCTCCCGGGCCAGGTCGGCGCTGGCGTCGTAGGCGGCGTCGCGCATCGTCGTGGCGATGCGGCGCGCCATCGCGCGCGCTTCCTCGGTGTCGTAGCGCAGCCCCAGCATCACCAGCGCATCGCCCAGCCCGGTGAAGCCCAGGCCGACGCGGCGCTTGGCGCGGGCCTCGTCGTGCTGCTGCGGCAGCGGCCAGACGGTGACGTCGAGCACGTTGTCGAGCATGCGCGTGGCGACCTTGGCGACCTCGGCGAAGCCGGCGTCGTCGAAGCCGGCGTCGGCCTCGAACGGCCGCTGCACGAAGCGCGTCAGGTCGATGCTGCCGAGGCAGCAGCAGCCATAGGGCGGCAGCGGCTGCTCGCCGCACGGGTTGGTGGCCGTGATCGTCTCGCAGTAGCCGAGGTTGTTGTCGGCGTTGATGCGGTCGAGGAACAGCACGCCCGGCTCGGCGTGGTCGTAGGTGCTGCGCATGATCTGGTCCCACAGCGCGCGCGCGCGCGGCTTGCGGTAGACCCACAGGCCGTCGCCGCGCTGCCAGGCGCCGGCGGCCTTCTGTGCCGGACCCGGCTCGGCCTTGTGCACCAGCTCGAACTCGGCATCGGCCTCGACCGCGCGCATGAACTCGTCGCTGACGCCGACCGAGATGTTGAAGTTGCGCAGGTCGCCGCCGTCCTTGGCGTGGATGAAGGCCTCGACGTCGGGGTGGTCGCAGCGCAGCACGCCCATCTGCGCGCCGCGCCGGCTGCCGGCGGACTCGACCGTCTCGCAACTGCGGTCGAAGACGCGCATGTAGCTCACCGGCCCCGACGCGCTGCTCTGCGTCGAGCCGACCCAGGCGCCCTTGGGGCGGATGCGCGAGAAGTCGTAGCCGACGCCGCCGCCGCGGCGCATCGTCTCGGCGGCTTCGGTGAGCGCGGTGTAGATGCCGGGGAAACCATCCTCGGCCTTGGCGATCGAGTCGCCCACCGGCTGCACGAAGCAGTTGATCAGCGTCGCCGACAGCGCGGTGCCGGCGGCCGAGTTGACGCGCCCGGCCGGCACGAAGCCGCGCCGCTGCGCATCGAGAAAGCGCGCCTCCCAGGCCGCACGCTGCGGCGCCGGCTCGGTCGCGGCCAGCGCCTGCGCCACGCGGCGGCGCACATCGTCGAGGGTGCGCTCGTCGCCCTTGGCGTACTTCTCGATCAGGACCTCGGCGCTGATCGATTGCGCCGGCAGGTCGGCGGCACTGGGTGCCGGGGTCGGTGCAGCGTCGCTCGGGTTCTTCAGGGTCTTCTCGCTCATGTGATGTGTCCTGTGGAGCTGGAGGCGCGGCGTTGGCGGACGGCGCAGCCTGGATGTCGTCGATCCGGTCGTCGGCACGCGCGGTCAGACGCGCGCGTGCCTCGGGGTGGCGCCGAAGGCGCGCCTGCGGCGATCGCGCCCGAGGCACCGATGGCGCCCTGCAGCGCGCGCCAGGGCGGCGCGCAGCGGCATTGTCGTTTCGATCATCGGGGTCGCCTCGTACGCTAGGGGTAGTGTAAGTCGTCGACGCTAACCACTACATCTAGCGTGCGCATCGGGGCGCACCCTGCCCCCAGGAACTCTCTTGACACCGGTCAGAAACGCGCCGCCGACTGCGGCGCCGGCGCCACAACGGGGTGGACGGCGACCCGACGCCCGTTGCGGCGCGAGCCGATTCGTGCTCGCAGTCCGCGCCGCCTCGGAGCCTGGGTGTCGAGCCAGGCGCGTGCACGCACAGGTGGACGGTCGCCGCAACAGATCTTGAACGGATTCTCGCCGCGCGGACCGTCGACGGTTGCCGGTGTCGACGCGGGCGGCCTCGACGGCCTCGACCGCATCGGGCAGGCGCCCGCAATGCGCGCGTCACTGCGTGCAGCGCGTACCCAGGTGCTCCCGGCATGGCGGCCGAAGTCCAGGGGGTGCCGTTCGCGCCGGAACGGCTCCCGCAGCACGCTGCGGGGCCCCTGCGGTTCGACGTTCGTCATCGTCAGCCAGCCCGACCGGCACGGCCCGTCGGCCTGAAGACGGCAACGGGTCCGGGCAGCGGACCCCTGCCGGCCTGGCATCGATGCGAGACAGATCCACCGCGGCAGGCGGCGCCGGCGACTGCGGACGCCGCTGCGCCGACGCCGTCAGCGCCAGAGCGGGCCGATGGCGTCGAGCGTGTTCTTCAGGATCAGGCCGTACTCGGTGTCGCCTTCCATCACCAGCGCGCGCTCGAAGAACAGCCTGTCGGCGTCGTCCTGGCCTTGCGCCAGCCGCCACAGCGCCGGGCCACGCGCGCAGATGCGCAGCGCCACGGCGTCACTGCCACGCGCGACTTCGAAGCCACGCGCACCCAGGCGCAGGCGAACGCGCAGACCGAGCTCGACGACTTCGACCTCGACCGTGCGGCCGCCGAGCGCGTCACGCATGCCTGGGTCGAGCCTGGGCAGCAGCACGCGGTCGAGCAACCGCGCGGCGACGAACGACGGCGGCTGCGGCGGCAGCCGGCGCACCA
>JBBIPS010000163.1:0-7119 GCA_037442725.1 Burkholderiales bacterium
CGTTGGTGACGTCGGCTTCGGGAACGCCGAGTTGTTCGGCAATGATCTTCTTGACGCGTGCTTCGATATCGCTCATGACTCCTCCAGGAGGTTGGTGCAAAACGGCCCGGATTCTAACCGGGGTGGCCCGAGGGCCGGACAGGGGTTTCAGCTCATGAACATGCCGCCGTTGACGTGCAACTCGGCACCGGTGATGTAGCCGGCCGCGCGGCTGGCCAGGAACGCCACGGCGTGCGCGATCTCCTGCGGCGTGCCGAGCCGCCCGAGCGGGATCTGCCGCAACAGCGCGGCCTGCTGCGCCTCGGGCAGCGCGGCCGTCATGTCGGTCGCGATGAAACCCGGGGCGACGCAGTTCACGGTGATGCCGCGGCTGCCCAGCTCGCGCGCCAGCGAGCGCGTCATGCCCGCCACGCCGGCCTTGGCCGCCGCGTAGTTGACCTGGCCGGCGTTGCCGCTGGCGCCGACCACCGAGGTGACGTTGACGATGCGGCCATAGTGCTGCTTCATCATCGTTCGCAGCACCGCGCGACTGCAGCGAAACACCGCCTTCAGGTCGGTGTCGAGCACCGCGTCCCAGTCCTCGTCCTTCATGCGCAGGGCCAGCGCGTCACGCGTGATGCCGGCGTTGTTGACCAGCACGTGCAACGCGCCGTGCGACCTGACGATGTCGGCGATGACCGCGTCGACGGCCGACGCATCGGTGACATCCAGGCACACGCCCTGCCCGCCCTGCCCGGCCAGCGCCTGTCCGATCGCGCCGGCGCCGGCCGCGGTGGTGGCGGTGCCGACGACCAGGAATCCCTGCGCCGCCAGCGTCGCCGCGATCGCGCACCCGATGCCGCGCGTGGCGCCGGTGACGAGCGCGACCTGGCGCGCGAAGTTCGCATCCGGCGCCGGCTGATCGTCGGCACGCATGGACAGCGCGGCATGGCCGGCAGCGACGGCGTCGCTCGACTGGCCGACCGCACTCATCCCAGCAACTCCCTGACCTCGCGCAGCGACGCGGGGTCGAAGATCGCAGCGCTGCCGGCCTCGGCATCGATGCGCTTGACCATGCCGGCCAGCACCTTGCCCGGGCCGCATTCGACGACGTGGGTCAACCCACGCGCGCGCAGGGCCTGCACCACCTCGACCCAGCGCACCGGGCCGAAGGCCTGGCGGTACAGCGCGTCGCGGATCGACGCCGCATCGACGGGCGCGGCGACATCGATGTTGTTGATCACGGCAATGGCTGGCGGCGCGATCGCCACCGCGGCCAACCGCTCGCGCAGCGCCTCTGCAGCCGGTTGCATCAGGCTCGAGTGGAACGGCGCCGACACCGGCAGAGCCAGCGCGCGCTTGGCCCCCAGCGCCTTGAGCACCGCGCAGCCGTGCTCGACGCCGGCCTTGCTGCCGGCGATCACGGTCTGGCGCGGGTCGTTGAAGTTCACCGCCTCGACGACCTCGCCGCTGTCGGCCATGGCCCGGGCACAGCCGGCGCGCACGCTGACGGCGTCGAGGCCGAGGATGGCGGCCATTGCGCCGGTGCCGACCGGCACCGCGCTCTGCATCGCCTGGGCGCGAAAGCGCACCAGCGGCAGTGCATCGGCCAGCGTCAGGCTGCCCGCAGCCACCAGCGCGCTGTACTCGCCCAGCGAGTGCCCGGCCAGCGCGGCCGGAGCGCGGCCGCCCTCGGCGCGCCAGGCGCGCCAGCAGGCGATGCCCGCGGTAAGCATCACCGGCTGGGTGTTCGTCGTCAGGTCGAGTTGCTCCTTCGGCCCGGCGGCGATGAGCCGCGCCACGTCCTCGCCCAACGCGCTCGACGCCTCTTCGAGAGTGGCCTGCACGGCCGGATGATCGCCCCACGCGTCGAGCATGCCGACGGCCTGCGAGCCCTGGCCGGGAAAGACGAAGGCGAACGAAATCATCGAGCAACCGCCTGCTGGCAACGGCACCGCATGTGCATCAGAAATCCAGCAGCGCCGCGCCCCAGGTCAGGCCGCCGCCGACGGCTTCGAGCAGCAGCGTCTGACCGGGCCTGACACGACCGGTGCGCACGGCGGTGTCCAGCGCCAGCGGGATCGACGCCGCCGAGGTGTTGCCGTGCTGATCGACGGTGACGATCACCTTGTCCATCGGCAGCTTGAGCTTGCGCGCCGTGCCCTGCATGATGCGGATATTGGCCTGGTGCGGAATCAGCCAGTCGATGTCGGCCGACGTGCGCCCGGCCTTGGCCAGCACCGCCTGCGCCGTGGCCTCGAGCACGCCGACCGCGAGCTTGAACACCGCCGGGCCGTCCATCTTCATCAACGGATCGCCCAGCACCCGGCCACCCGAGACGGTGCCCGGCACGCACAGGATCTCGACGTGGCGCCCATCGGCGTGCAGATCGGTGGCCAGGATGCCGGGTCGATCGCCCGCTTCGAGCACCACCGCGCCGGCACCGTCGCCGAACAGCACGCAGGTGCCACGGTCGTTGAAGTCGAGGATGCGCGAGAACACCTCGGCGCCGATCACCAGCGCCTTGGTCGCGGCGCCGGTGCGCAGCATCGAATCGGCGACGCTGAGCCCGTAGACGAAGCCGGCGCAGACCGCCTGCAGGTCGAATGCCGCGCCGCCGGCGATGCCGAGCTTGCGCTGCACGATGCAAGCGGTGGACGGGAACACCATGTCCGGCGTCGAGGTGGCGACGATGATCAGGTCGATCTCACCCGGCTCGCGGCCCGCGGCTTCGAGCGCATGGCGCGCCGCCTGCACCGCCAGGTCGCTCGACGACAGCGTGGCGTCGACGAAGTGCCGGGCCCGGATGCCGGTGCGCTCGACGATCCACTCGTCGGACGTCTCGACGCCGCGCGCGGCCAGTTCGGCCGTCAGTTCGGCGTTGCTGACGCGGCGCGCCGGCAACATGCTGCCGGTGCCGGTGATGCGCGAGTAGCGCGGAACTGAAGATGGTTGGGAAGTCATGCAGCGTGGGCCGCCGGCATCTCGGGCGCCGTCGGCGAAGCAGCCATCGGAGTGGTCGAACGGACCGCCAGCGTGTCACGGATGCGCTCGTGCACGCGATCGAGCAGCCGGTTGCGCGCGGCATCATACGCCCGCGCCAGTGCCTGCTCGAACGCGAACGCGTCGGAGGCGCCATGCGCCTTGAAGACGAGACCGCGCAGGCCAAGCAGCGCACCGCCGCTGTAACGCCGGTGGTCGACGCGCGCCCGGAACCGGTTGAGCACCGGCAGCGCCACCAGCGCGGCCAGCCGGGTCAGCGGCGTGCGCGCGAACTCCTGCCGGATGAAGCCGCCCATCATGCCGGCCAGCCCTTCTGAGGTCTTGAGCAGCACGTTGCCGACGAAGCCGTCGCAGACCACCAGGTCGGTGGTGCCCTTGAAGATGTCGTTGCCCTCGATGTTGCCGTGGAAGTTGATCTGCCCGGCCGCTGCCGCCTCGCGCAGCAATTCGCCCGCGCGCTTGATCGTCTCGCTGCCCTTGATCGCTTCCTCGCCGATGTTGAGCAGGCCGACGCTGGGCTCCTCGTTGCCGTCGAGCGCGGCGACCAGCGCGCTGCCCATGACCGCGAATTGCAGCAGGTGCTCGGCGCTGCAATCGACGTTGGCGCCCAGGTCGAGCACCTTGGTGAAGCCGCCGCGCGCGTTGGGCAGCAGCGCCGCGATCGCCGGCCGGTCGATGCCCTCGAAGGTCTTGAGCACGTAGCGCGCCAGCGCCATCAGCGCACCGGTGTTGCCGGCCGACACGCAGGCATCGGCCGCCGCGTGATCGGAGGCATCGGCCTTGAGCTGGGCGATGGCCACGCGCATCGACGAGTCCTTCTTGCGGCGCAGGGCGACCTCGATCGTGTCGTCCATCGTCACCACGTCGGCGGCCGGCACCTGCTTACAACGCTCCCACCTGGCGGCGGGCTGCAGCGCAGCGGCGGTGCCGACCAGCAGCAGCTCGGCCTGTGGATGCGTGTCGAGGAAGACGCGGCAGGCCGGCAGCGTCACCGACGGCCCATGGTCGCCACCCATGCAGTCGACAGCCAGGCGCACGCGCGCCAGCGGTGGCAAGGACGACCTGGGGGTCAATTGAGGTCCGGGCGAGTACGCCGGCCGCGGTGTCGACGGATCGGTGCCACCGTGCCGGCGCGCGACATGTTCAGCGACCGGACCCGCCAGGCCACGGGCGCGACCCGCGCGCGCCTCAGGCGGGACCCGACCTCGGCTGCGCTGCGAAGCATGTGGCGGGGCGCCGCGGCCAGCGCGACGCGCACGACCTCAGGCGTCGGACTTGCCCTTGAGCACCTTGCGGCCGCGGTAGAAACCGGTGGCGCTGATGTGGTGACGCAGATGGACTTCGCCGGTCGTCGGCTCGATCGCGGTACCCGGCGTGACGAGGGCATTGTGCGAACGGTGCATGCCCCGCTTGGAGGGTGATTTCTTGTTCTGCTGGACGGCCATGGTGAACTCCTGAACTGGCCCGGCACCGAACCCACGGCGCGCCGCGGCGACGCACGCAGCCAGGGTCCGCTTGCCGGGATCACGCACCGATCGACTTGTCGGGCGCTCGATGTGGCGCACTGAACGAGACTCGGGCGCCCGGCTGAAGGACGCCGGGGCATCTGGACTCGTCCAGATCCGGCGCCCACATCGGAAAGCGGGCAAGTATAGCAGCGTGGCTGCACTCGCCGACGCTCAACCCGGCTTGCGCGGCTTGCCATCCTGCAGCGCGCGCAGCGCGGCGAACGGGTTCGCGTGGTCGGGCAGCGCCGCGTCGAAGTTGGCGTCGACCGCGCTCATCGGCAGCGGCTGAGGGCAGACCCCGTGGCGCGGCACCAGCGGCAGCGCCAGCAACAGTTCGTCCTCGACCAGCTCGCGCAGGTCGAGGGAGCGCGTCAGCGCCAGCACATCCTCCTCGACCTCGGCGTCGAGCGCCTCGGCCTGCGCCTGGCCGCGCACGAAGCGCAGTCGCGTCTGCACTGCCAGCGGCTGCTCGAGCGGCTGCAGGCAGCGCTGGCACGTCAGCCAGACCAGCGTCCGCGCGGACAGTTCCAGCCACACCTCGGGCTCGCCACCGGCCTGCGGCCGGCGCTCGCCGCGCACGGTCCAGCACACTTCGGCCGCAGTGCTGTCGTGGGGCAGCGCCTGCGATGCGGCCAGCCGCGGCAGATCGACGCCGGCCCAGCGGCCGGCCAGTGCGCGCCCTGCAGCCGCGAAGTCCGCAACGTCGAGCCGGAGCGGGTCGTCCTGGTGCGGCTTCATCACGGCAGTGTACGGTGCCGATGGGACAATCCCGGCCATGGTCGGTACCCCCACGCTGGTCCTCGGTTCGACCTCGCGCTACCGGCGCGAGCTGCTGCAGCGCCTGCGCCTGCCGTTCGAGACCGCGACGCCGCAGGTCGACGAATCGCCGCGACCCGGCGAGGCGCCGGCGGCGCTGGCGCAGCGACTGGCGCTGGCCAAGGCGAGCGAAGTGGCGGCGCGATTCCCGCAAGCGATCGTCATCGGCTCCGACCAGGTCGCCGAGCTCGACGGCGCCGCGCTGGGCAAGCCCGGCACGCACGCGCGGGCCGTCGCGCAGCTGCGGCGGATGCGCGGTCGCAGCGTCGTCTTCCATACCGCAGTGGCGGTGGTGCGGCCGGCCATCGGCTACGCGCAAGTGCAAGTGGCGCCGGTCACGGTGCGCGTGCGCAACCTGGGCGATGGCGAGATCGAACACTACCTGCGGCTCGAGCAGCCCTACGACTGCGCCGGCAGCGCCAAGTGCGAGACGCTGGGCATCGCGCTGCTCGACGCGATCGATTCCGACGACCCCACCGCGCTCATCGGGTTGCCGCTGATCCGCACCTGTGCGCTGTTGCGAGCAGCCGGGCTCGATCCACTGCGCGGCGCCCGGTGAAGACCGCCGGCAACGCCACGGCCGGTGCGGCCATCGATGCCGCGCGACGCGGGCTCGCCGACGCAGCGGCCGAGACCGTCGGACTCGCGCCACGCGCAGCTTCGGTCGGCACGTTGAGCCTGGTGCCGAACACGCTGGACCTGGGCACTGCCACTGAAGTCGACCTGCGCCAGGTGTTGCCGCAGGCGGTGATCGAGCGCGCCGCGGGCCTGGGCCACTGGGTCGCGGAAAGCGCCAGGACGGCGCGCGCGTTCCTCAAGCGCGTCGACCGCCTGGTGCCGCTGGCGCAGCCGCTGCAGACGATCGACATCCGCGAACTGCCGCGGCCACGCAAGGGCGTGACCCATGCCGGGCCGCAGGACCTGCGCAGCCTGCTGGCACCGGCGCTGGCCGGGCACGGCATCGGGCTGCTGTCCGAGGCCGGGCTGCCGGCGGTGGCCGACCCGGGCGCCGCGCTGGTGCAGGCCGCACACGCGCTGGGCATCCCGGTCGAGCCGATGTCGGGCCCCACCTCGCTGCTGCTGGCGCTGGCGGCCAGCGGCCTGAACGGTCAGAGCTTCGCCTTCGTCGGCTACCTGCCGGTCGAGGCGTCGGCGCGCGCCGCGCGCATCCGCGAGCTCGAAGCGCTGTCGCGCCGCAACGCGCAGACGCAGATCGCCATCGAGACGCCTTACCGCAACGACGCGTTGTTCGCCGCGCTGGTCGAGCACCTGCAGCCGCGGACCCGGCTCTGCGTCGCGAGCGGGTTGACCCTGCCCGTCGGACACTGCCGCACCCGCACGGTGGGCGCCTGGCGCGCAGCGGTGCCGCAACTCGGCGACCGGGTGCCTGCGGTGTTCCTGTGGCTGGCGGATTGAAGTGCGCAGGCCGGGAACGTGCGGGACCCGGGTCGGGCCCGCGGCCCGACAGTCAGCTACCCGCCCAGCAACGCCCCCACCTTGCGCTTGCTGCGGATGTTGGGTGAGCCGCTGCTGCGCATCGTCGTGGCGGGCGACGGCGTCTTCTCCCACGCCGGCTTGCTCGCTACAGCGGTGCTGGCCTCGTAGGGCCGGTCGAAGAACGGATCGGCCGACGCGCGCTGCAACGGCTCGGCGACGCGCCGGGGCTCGCCGCGCTCGCGTGGCCGAGCATCGTCGTCGCGCGGGCGGCGCGGCGACCGGCGCGGGCGATCGTCCTCGATCTCGAACGGCTCGATCTCGATCTTCTTCTTGATCAGATGCTCGATGTCGGTGACCAGCCGCATGTCGTCGCGGT
>JBBIPS010000164.1:0-7084 GCA_037442725.1 Burkholderiales bacterium
GAGCTTGAACGGCTTGATGATGGCTGTGATCTGTTTCATTTCTGGCTCCGCGACTCCGATGACGAATGACCTCAATTTAAGCACGGAAATTCGGCGCGACGGATTGCCGCAGATCAGCGCTGACTCGACCCGGCCGAAGCAGGAGTGCGGCTGCGATGCGTGAACTGGCCGGCGCCGCGAGGGCCGACGCTGACCTCGTCGTCGTGCACAGCGACCCCGCGACCATCGATGCGCAGGACTGGAATGCGCTGCTGCAGGCACAGGCGCATCCCACCCCGTTCATGCGTCACGAGTACCTGGCCGCACTGCACAAGTCGCTCAGTGCGGCGCCCGACACCGGCTGGGAGCCGCGCTTCGTCACGCTGCACCGTGGCGGGCGCCTCGCCGCTGCCGCACCGGCCTACCTGAAGAGCCACTCCTGCGGCGAATACGTCTTCGACTGGGCCTGGGCCGATGCCTACCAGCGCCACGGCCTGCCCTACTACCCCAAGCTGCTGGTGGCGGTGCCGTTCACGCCGGTGCCGGGCTCGCGGCTGCTGGCCAGCGACGACGCGGCGCGCAGCGCGCTGTTGCGCGCGCTGGCCGACCTCGCGTGCGACGCAAACGTGTCGTCTGCGCATCTGCTGTTCCACGACGCAGCCGATGCCGTGGCCGTCGACGGCGCCGGCTGGCTCGCGCGCTCCGGCGTGCAATTCCACTGGACGCAGGATGCGGCGGCGCCGCACGCCGACTTCGCCGCGTTCCTGGCCACGTTGCAGCACGACAAACGCAAGAAGATCCATCAGGAGCGGCGCAAGGTCGCCGCGGCCGGCGTGCACTTCACGGTGCACGAAGGTCCGGCGATCGATTCCGGGTTGTGGGACTTCTTCCACCACTGCTACCTGCTGACCTACCGCGCGCATCGCTCGACGCCCTACCTGAATCGCGACTTCTTCGATCGCATGGCCACGACGATGACGTCGAGCTGGATCATGTTCGTCGCCCGCCGCGGTACCGAGCCGATCGGCGCGTCGCTGGTGGCGATCGATCGCGCGCGCGGCCAGGCCTGGGGCCGTTACTGGGGCAGCACCCAGGCCGTGTCGTGCCTGCACTTCGAGGCCTGCTACTACCAGCCGCTGCAATGGTGCATCGAGCAGGGCCTGCTGCGTTTCGAAGGCGGCGCACAGGGCGAGCACAAGATGGCGCGCGGGCTGCTGCCGGTGGCCACGCGTTCGGCGCATTGGCTGGCACACCCGGAGTTTGCCCGTGCGGTGCATGATTTCCTGCAGCGCGAAGGCACGCAACTGGCGGCGTATGTGGACGAATTGCGCGACCACAGCCCGTTCCGGCATCGCGCCACTTGAGCAGGCACAAGGTCGCTCGACGACGGACGCCACGGCAGGGCGATCCCGCCGTATGCTCGCCCTCTTGATGCAAATCAGGCAGCCGCGCACGCCCTGGCCGTTCCGGCAACCCCATGGAAAAGCACTTCCTGACCCCGCTGTTCTCGCCCGAGTCGATCGTCGTCTTCGCCGGCGACCCGGCGCAGCGCGACCGGCAAACCGTCTACGCCCGCAGCCTGCTCGATGCGCTGCAGGCGCACGACTATGCCGGTGCGGTCAGCTTCCTCGACATCGGCATGTCGGGCACGCTGGCCGACCTCGCGCACTCGCGCGCCGACCTGGCCGTCATCGCGCTGCCGCACGAGCAGATCGCCGCCGCGCTCGAGGTCGCCGGACGCATCCGCTGCCGAGCCGCGCTGGTGATGTCCAGCGGACTGCCGGCGGCGCAATGTGCCGACCTGCGGTCGATCGCCAGACGCTGCGGAATGCACCTGCTGGGGCCGAACAGCCTGGGCTTCCAGCGCCCGCCACTCAAGCTCAACGCCAGCGCGGCCGGCGCGCTGGCGGCGCCCGGGCCGCTCGCGCTGGTGTCGCAGTCGGGCGCCCTGACGGCGTCGATCCTGGACTGGGCGGCGCACAACAGCGTCAGCTTCTCGGCCGTCATCTCGCTCGGCCCTAACACCGCCGTCGACCTGGCGCAGGCGCTCGATTTCCTGGCCAACGACGCCGCCACGCAGAGCATCCTGGTCTACATGGAGGGCATCGGCGATGCGCGGCGCTTCATGAGCTCGCTGCGCGCCGCGGCCAACGCCAAGCCGGTGGTGGTGATGAAGTCCGGGCGCAAGCCGGCAGGCTCGCGCGCCGCGCTCACGCACTCGGCCTCGATCGTCGGTGCCGACGACGTGTTCGAAGCCGCGCTGCGGCGCGCCGGTGCCGTCCGCGTACGCGCATTTACGCAGTTATTCTCCGCCGCCAAGTGCCTGGCCTCGCGCTACCGCCCGGTGGGCAGGCGGCTGGCGATCGTCTCCAACGGCGGTGGCCCGGGCGTACTGGCCGCCGATTGGGCCAACGACATCGGCCTCGACGTGGCCACGCTGGCCGAGACCACGCGCGCCGCGCTGGCGCCGCTGCTGTCCAGCCAGGCCAGCCTGCAGTCGGTGCTCGACCTGGGCGAGGACGCGAGCCCGGAACACTTCCGCGCGGCACTGCAGGCGTGCGGCCGCGACAGCGGCGTCGACGGCGTGCTGGCGATCTATTCGCCCAAACCCGAGACCGATCCTGCGGCCGTCGCCAAGGGCGTCGCCGACGTCTTCCGCAGCGTCGGCAAGCCGGTACTGGCGTGCTGGATGGGTGAGGCGCGCATGCTGGCGTCGCGCGACCTGCTCAAGGGCGTGTCGATCCCGAGCTTCCGCTCGCCCGAGGCCGCGGTGGATGCCTTCGGCAACATCGCCAGCTTCTACCAGAACCAGCAGTTGCTGCAGCAGACGCCGCCGCCGCTGACGACACTGGCCGAACCCGACCTCGACGGCGCGCGCCTGCTCATCGAGGGCGTGCTGGCCGAGCGCCGCCAGGTGCTGACCGAGATGGAGTCCAAGGCGCTGCTGGCCGCCTTCCACATCCCCGTCACGCGCACGATGGCGGCGCGCAACGCCAACGAGGCGATGCTGATCGCCGCGCAGCTGGGCTATCCGGTGGCGCTCAAGATCGATTCGCCCGACATCAGCCACAAGTCCGACGTGCAGGGCGTGACGCTCAACGTGACGAGCGCCGCCCAGGTGCGCGACGCCTACAACGACATGCTGGCCGCAGTGACGCGCACGCAACCGGGCGCACGCATCAGCGGCGTGACGATCCAGCCGATGTCGGGCAAGCGCCGCGGGCGCGAGATCTACATCGGCCTGACCACCGACGACCCGTTCGGCCCGGTGATCACCTTCGGGGCCGGCGGCACGATGATCGAGCTGATCGCTGACCGCGCGATGGAACTGCCGCCACTGAACCAGTTCCTGGCGCGCCGGCTGATCGAGCGTTCGCGCGTGGCGCGCCTGCTGTCCGAGTGGCACGGTGCGCCCAACGCCGACGTCGAAGCGGTCGAACGGATCCTGCTGCGCGTCTCGGAGATGGTCTGCGAACTGCCGCAGCTGCGCGAGATGGACATCAACCCGATCATCGTCGACGAACACGGCGCGGTGGCGGTGGACGCACGGGTCGTGATCGCCCAGGCCACGCCCGCCCCGCACGGCCGCGGCGACTACGGCCACCTGGCGATCATGCCGTACCCGTCGAGCTACGAGCGCGAGTGGCCGATGAAGGGTGGCGCCCCGTACACGATCCGTCCGATCCGGCCCGACGACGCCGAGATGTTGCAGGCCTTCGCGCGCGCCCTGTCGCCCGAGAGTCGCTACTTCCGCTTCGCCAGCACGATCCCCGAACTGACGGCGGGCATGCTGGCGCGCTACACGCTGATCGACTACGACCGCGAGATGGCGCTGGTGGCAGTGCAGCGCACGCGCCAGGCCGGAGCCGACGGCGGGTTCAACGACAGCGAGCGCATCGTCGGCGTCTCGCGCTACATCACCAATCCGGACCAGACCAGTTGCGAGTTCTCGCTGGCGATCTCCGACACGCTGAAAGGCCAGGGACTGGGCTCGCGCATGATGTTGTCGATCATGGACGTCGCACGTAGCCGGGGGCTGGCCGAGATCGACGGTCTGGTGCTGGCCAACAATCCGGACATGCTGCGGCTGATGCGCAGCCTGGACTTCGTCATCCGGCCGTTCCCCGAAGACCCGGACTTCCGCCTCGTCACCAAGGCACTCTGAGGCCGCTCGCGGCAGCCGTCTCAACTCCGGTGCGAGGCGGCCCAGCGCCGCATGCCGGCGGCGATCTCGTCGCGCGCCCCGCCGGGTCCGGTCCAGCCCGTGACCTTGACCCACTTGCCGGCCTCGAGGTCCTTGTAGTGCTCGAAGAAGTGCCGGATGGTGTTCAGGCGCAGCGGGTTCAGATCCTCCGGCTTCTTCCACTGCGAGTAGATCGACAGGATCTTGTCGATCGGCACCGCCAGCACCTTGTTGTCGCCGCCGGCCTCGTCGTCCATCTTCATCATGCCGATCGAGCGGCAGGTCACCACCACGCCAGGAATCAGCGGCACCGGTGTCACCACCAGCACGTCGACCGGGTCGCCGTCGTCGGACAAGGTGTCGGGAATGTAGCCATAGTTGCACGGGTAGTGCATCGACGTGCTCATGAAACGGTCGACGAAGATCGCCCCCGACTCATGGTCGACCTCGTACTTGATCGGATCGCCGTTCATCGGGATCTCGATGATGACGTTGTACTCGTCGGGCGCATTGGCACCGGGGGTCACGTTGTGCAGGCTCATCGGTGCCAACTCGTTTCAGGGGCAAAATTGGATTTTACGAACCACGCTTGCCGCGTCCTGACAGCCCGAAGAACTTGACCCACCGCAGGAAAACACCGTGCCGCGGCGCGGCGCGATCCCGTAGCATGGCGGGTTGGAAGCGCCGCCGCAAGGCAGGCGCAAGACAAGCGACGCATCATCCCCAGGGCTTTGTGTGAGGAAGGAGAAACCTTGATATCGACCACTATGGCGCTCTACGTGGCGCTCGCCTGCGGCCTGGCTGCCGTGCTCTACGGCTTCATCCAGCGCAGCTGGATCCTCGGGCAGGACGCCGGCAACGCCCGCATGCAGGAGATCGCCAGCGCCATCCAGCAAGGTGCCGCGGCCTACCTGGCGCGGCAGTACCGCACCATTGCCATCGTCGGCGTCGTGCTCGCGGTGCTGATCGGCGTCTTCCTCGACAGCACCACGGCGGTGGGCTTCGTGCTCGGCGCGTTGCTTTCGGGCGCCTGCGGCTTCATCGGCATGAACGTCTCGGTGCGCGCCAACGTGCGCACCGCGCAGGCCGCAACGCACGGCATCGGGCCGGCCCTGGCCGTCGCGTTCAAGGGCGGCGCGATCACCGGCATGCTGGTGGTGGGGCTCGGGCTGCTGGGCGTGAGCATCTTCTTCATGTTCCTGTCGGGCAACGGCAACCTGACACCCGACAAGAGCCTGGCCAGCGTGCTCAAGCCGATGCTCGGCCTGGCCTTCGGCGCCTCGCTGATCTCGATCTTCGCGCGCCTGGGCGGCGGCATCTTCACCAAGGGCGCGGATGTGGGCGCCGACCTGGTCGGCAAGGTCGAGGCCGGCATCCCCGAGGACGACCCGCGCAACCCGGCGGTGATCGCCGACAACGTCGGCGACAACGTCGGCGACTGCGCCGGCATGGCGGCCGACCTGTTCGAGACCTACGCCGTCACGCTCATCGCCACCATGGCGCTCGGCGCGCTGGTGGTCGCCGCCGCGCCGATGGCCGCCGTGATCTACCCGCTTCTGCTCGGCGGCGTCTCGATCATCGCCTCGATCATCGGCTGCAGCTTCGTCAAGGCCAGCCCCGGCATGAAGAACGTGATGCCGGCGCTGTACAAGGGCCTGGCCGTGGCCGGCGTGCTCTCGCTCGTGGCCTTCTACTTCGTGACGACGCTGGTGATGCCGGCCGATGCGCTGGGCGCGGGAACGCACATCAGGCTGTTCGGCGCCGGCGCCGTCGGCCTGGTACTGACCGCTGCACTGGTCTGGATCACCGAGTACTACACCGGCACGCAGTACAAGCCGGTGCAGCACATCGCGCAGGCCTCGACCACCGGCCACGGCACCAACATCATCGCCGGCCTGGGCGTGAGCATGAAGTCCACCGCCTGGCCGGTGATCTTCGTGTGCATCGCGATCCTGCTGGCCTACCAACTCGCCGGCCTGTACGGCATCGCGATCGCCGCGACCTCGATGCTGAGCATGGCTGGCATCGTCGTCGCGCTGGACGCCTACGGCCCGATCACCGACAACGCCGGCGGCATCGCCGAGATGGCCGAACTGCCCGACAGCGTGCGCGACATCACCGACCCGCTCGACGCCGTGGGCAACACCACCAAGGCGGTGACCAAGGGCTATGCGATCGGCTCGGCCGGGCTGGCCGCGCTGGTGCTGTTCGCCGACTACACGCATTCGCTCGAAGGCCGCGGCATCAGCGTCAGCTTCGACCTGAGCGACCCGAGGGTGATCGTCGGCCTGTTCATCGGCGGGCTGATCCCCTACCTGTTCGGTTCGATGGCGATGGAAGCGGTCGGCCGCGCCGCCGGCGCGGTGGTGGTCGAGGTGCGGCGCCAGTTCCGCGACATCAAGGGCATCATGGAAGGCACCGGCAAGCCCGAGTACGGCACAGCGGTCGACATGCTGACCAAGGCGGCGATCCAGGAGATGATGATCCCATCGTTGCTGCCCGTGGTCGTGCCCATCGTCGTCGGGCTGACGCTGGGCGCGGCGGCGCTGGGCGGCCTGCTGATGGGCACCATCGTCACCGGGCTGTTCGTCGCCATCAGCATGTGCACCGGCGGCGGCGCGTGGGACAACGCCAAGAAGTTCATCGAAGACGGCCACCACGGCGGCAAGGGCAGCGAGGCGCACAAGTCCGCGGTGACCGGCGACACGGTGGGCGACCCGTACAAGGACACCGCCGGGCCGGCCGTCAACCCGCTGATCAAGATCATCAACATCGTCGCGCTGCTGATCGTGCCGTTGCTGCCGATCGGTGCCGCCAGCGGCGGCGCGGCGGCATCGCACGCGACGCCGGCCGCCGTGGCAGCTCCGGCACCAGCGCCGGTCGTGGCTCCGGTCGTGTCGCCGCTTGCCGCGGCTGCGGCGC
>JBBIPS010000165.1:0-7082 GCA_037442725.1 Burkholderiales bacterium
CGACGTCGTCCTGCGCCGGGCGCTGCTGCAGTGCGTCGGCTGGCACGCCACGCTCGCCGAGGGTGTGTTCATCGCACGCCAGCGCCACGTCGACGCGCTGCAGCGAACGCGCGCCCACCTGTGCGCCGCGCAGGTGCAAGCGGCGCAGGGCGCCGCCGCGCTCGACCTCCTGGCCGAGGAGCTGCGCCTGGCGCACGACGCGCTGGCCGAGATCACCGGCGCCTTCAGCAGCGACGACCTGCTCGGCGAAATCTTCGGGCGCTTCTGCATCGGCAAGTAGGCGCAACTCCGTAGAGATCCGGCGCGGTCCGATGCTGGCCATACGTTCAAGACGCTTCATTGTCCTGAAGCGCCCGACAGCGACCGACGGCAGCCGATCCCCTCCGTGTACACGCCGGGTACACGTGGCGGGTGGCAGCGACGCCGAGGCTGAACGCACTTCACGACGATCGGGCCGCGGGCGCCGGGCGCTTCGCGCCCGGCAGGTCGCTGCGATGCGGACGACGCGCCGCCTTCGCTTACGTGCCCACGGCCTTGAACCACAGGAAGGAAGTGCGCGACAGCCCGGGGAACGACAGCGGTGGCTCGGGTCACATTCGTTCGTGAGGCAACACGACAGCTCACGATCGTTGACGTCAGGCAGTCAGTCCATGAGCGGCCTGGTGCAGGTGTCGGCGCGATCGCGTGCGCGCACAACCCGGCGAGGGTTCAGCCCGCGCGTCTCGGCTCGTACGTGATCCCGAACACCGTATCCGTCATCCGGCGCCGGAACGACTCGTTGTCCATGAACTGCTTGAACAGCTCCGTGTCGTCCTTCAGCACGGCGGTCATGACGCGCGCCAACGCCTTGTCGTGCTCGATGCGCGCGTTCTGCCTGTCCGAGTTCTGGCGCGCGTTCTGGTAAGCCTTGTCGGCTGCCACTCTCTTCGGAATGTCCTCGGTGATCAGCTCGTGCACGCGGTCGGCGTCGGACCAGGGGATGTTGCCGAACTGGTCGTTGAACGCCTTGAGGATGTTCGAGAGCCGGTCCAACTCGGGCTCGGGTTTGCGGCCACCGCCCGTCGTCGGCACCGGCTCGATCTCGGTATCGGCGTCGGGCAGCTGGATCTTGGCCGCCGCCTGCTTCTCCACGCGGTAGCTGTCCATGTCGATCGCCTCGAGGATGCCCTTGGACAGGTCCTCCTCCACCGGCGCAGGCAGCTTGGGCACCAGGAACGTCAGGAAGATCGACAGCTTCTCCCACTCGGCATGGGTGTACGGCAAGATGGATGACAGGAAGCCGTAGGTGCGCAGGAACGCCTTGGCCTTGCCCTTGAAGTCCACCTGAGCGTCCTCGTCCAACTGCTCGCGGTAGTCGGCCACGCAGGCATCGAGGATCGGATCGAGCCGGTCGCGGTCCGCGCCGCCAAGGTACAGCGCCGCGAATTCGTCCACCTGCTCGGCGGCATGGACCTGGTAGCCATCGAGCGCGGCCTTCAGGTCGTGCAGCTTGTTCGGGTCGGTCTCCTCGGCGAGGATCGTCGTGCGGTAGTAGTCGGCGAACGCCCGCTGGATCGTGTCGGCGTCGTTCATGAAGTCGAGCACGAACACGTCGTGCTTCTTCGGATGCGCGCGGTTCAGTCGCGACAGCGTCTGCACCGCCTTGATGCTGGAGAGCTGCTTGTCAACGTACATCGTGTGCAGCAGCGGCTCGTCGTAGCCGGTCTGGAACTTGTCGGCGCAGATCAGGAAGCGGTACGGGTCCTGCTGGATCTTGCAGGTGATCTGGCTCGACGCAAAGCCGTTGAGCGAGGCTTCGGTCACCTTGGCGCCGCCATACTCGTGCTCACCGGAGAAGGCGACGATCGCCTGGTAGCGGCTCTTGCGCTCGGCCAGATAGTCTCGGATGGCGTGGAAGTACCGGATCGCGCGCTCGATGCCGCTCGTCACGACCATCGCGCGCGCCTCGCCGCCTATTCTGTTCAGCGCCAGCACCTGCTCTTGGAAGTGGTCCACCATGATCTCGGCCTTGAGCCTGATCGCGTGGTCGTGGCTCTCCACGTAACGGCGCAGCTTCTTCTTCGCGCGCCTGGTGTCGAACTCCGGGTCGCCCTCGACCTTCTTGGCCAGCTTGTAGTAGCTGTCGACCGGCGTGTAGTGCTTGAGCACATCCAGGATGAATCCCTCCTGGATCGCCTGCTTCATCGTGTAGCTGTGGAACGGCCGGTGCTTCACCGTGCCGTCGGCCTGCGGGTCCGGCTCGCCGAAGATCTCCAGCGTCTTGTTCTTCGGCGTGGCGGTGAAGGCGAAGTAGCTGGCGTTGGGCAGCAGCTTCTTGGCCTCCATCAGCCGGTTGATCCTGTCCTCCAGCGTCTCGTCGTCGTCCTCGGTGCCCGCCGCGGAGAGCGCCATCGACACCGCCGCCGAGGTGCGCCCGCCCTGGCTCGAATGCGCCTCGTCGATGACGATCGCGAACCTGCGCCCCCGGTGCTCGGCCCCGATCTCGTCGAGGATGAACGGGAACTTCTGCACCGTCGAGATGATGATCTTCTTGCCCTCGGCGATGAATTTCCGAAGGTCGCCCGAGTGCTCGGCGTGCCCCACCGTCGCGCCCACTTGCGCGAACTGCCTGATCGTGTCGCGGATCTGCTGGTCGAGGATGCGCCGGTCGGTGACGACGATGATCGAGTCGAACACCCTCGCCTCGTCCTTTGCGAGCCAGATGAGCTGGTGCGCCAGCCAGGCGATCGAGTTCGACTTGCCGCTGCCCGCCGAATGCTGGATCAGGTAGCGCCGGCCCGCGCCGTTCGCCCGCGCGTCGGCGAGCAGCCTGCGCACCACGTCGAGCTGGTGATAGCGCGGCCAGACCTGCAGCGCCTTCTTCTTGCCGGTCTTCTCGTCCCTGGTCTCGACGACCTGCGCGTAGTTCTCCAGGATGTCCGTCAGGCCCGCGCGGGTGAGGATGCGCGTCCACAGGTAGTCGGTCTTCAGCCCGTTCGGGTTGGGCGGGTTGCCGGCGCCGTCGTTCCAGCCAAGGTTGAACGGCAGGAACCACGAGCCCTTGCCCTTCAAGTGTGTGCAGAAGCGCACCCCGTGGTCGTCCACGGCGAAGTGGACCACGCAGCGCCCGAACTCGAACAGCTTCTCGCGCGGGTCGCGGTCGCGCTGGTACTGCTGGACGGCGTCCTCCACCGTCTGCTTGGTCAGGCTGTTCTTCAGCTCGAACGTCGCCACCGGCAGGCCGTTGATGAACAGCCCCAGATCGAGCGCGCGCTGCGTCTCGTCGCGGCTGTAGCGCAACTGCCGCGTCACGCTGAAGCGGTTGGCGCGGTTCAGGGCCTCGGCCTTGGCGTTGCCGGGCGTCGGCGTGCCGTAGAAGAGGTCGATGTGATGCGGCCCATGCTTGAGCCCGTGGCGCAGCACGTCGATGGTGCCGCGCTTGCTCACCTCGCCTTGCAGCCGCGCCAGAAACGTGCGGCGCGTGGGGCCGTCGTGGTCCAGGTCCAGCGACTCGGCCACTTCGCGCTGCGTGGCGCGCAGGAAGATGCCGAGCCGGCGCAGATCGACGCAGTACTCGCGGTCGTAGTCGCCGGCCTCGCCGCCCACCCAGCCGGCGCCGTGCACGGCGGGGCGCTCCTGCACCACGTCGCGCGGCACCGTGCCCGGGTCGCAAGGGTCGCCGGCCAACGCCGTGCAGATCAGCCGCTCCAGGCCACGCTCGGTGGTGTCGGATGTCTTCATGGCCGCTCCCCGCCCACCAGCAGGTGCATCGCGATGCGCACCAGCACGTCCTTCTCCTGCGGCCGGCTCTCGGCGATCATCAGCGTCAGCGCCACCAGCGCGGCATCGGAGATGCGCGGCTGGCCATCCGCATGGCGCAGCGCGCCGTTGCGCTCCAGGAACCACAGGAACAGCGCCGCCGCGATGCGCTTGTTGCCGTCGACGAAGGCGCGGTTCTTCACCAGCAGGTACAGCAGCTGCGCCGCCTTCTCCTCCAGGCTGGGGTACAGGTCCTCGCCGCCGAAGGTCTGCATCACCGCCCCCAACGCGCTGGCCAGGCCCTGGTCCTTCTCGATGCCGAACACCGCCGAGCCGCCGAGGTGCTGGCGCAGCCGGTCGACGATGCGCCGCGCATCGTCGGGTTGCAGCACCCAGGCGACCGCACCGCGCGCCTCGGGCTTGGCCACGCGCTGGTGGTCGTAGTCGTCCAGCAATTGCAGCGCGCGGTTGTAATCGCCAACGATCGCCAGCAACGCCTGGGCTTCGCCGCCGGAGAGCCCGCCCGCAACCTCGCGCCGGCGCACCGTGTCGGCGACGATCCTGACCGCCTGGGCCAGGTCGCGCAGCCGCGCCGCGTTGGCGGTGTAGCCCTTGACGAGGTGGTCGCGCAGGACGTTCGTGGCCCAGATGCGGAACTGCGTGCCGCGCCGCGAACTGACGCGATAACCCACCGAGATCACGGCGTCCAGGTTGTACAAGCGCACCGGGCGCCGCACCCGGCGTTTGCCCTCGGTCTGAACCACCGAGGAATCCTCGGTGGTTGCAGCCTCGTCCAACTCGCCCTCGGCGTAGAGGTTGCGCAGGTGCAGGCCGATCGTGTCGCTGTCCTTGTCGAACAGCAGCGCCATCTGGCGCTGGCTGAGCCACAAGGTCTCGTGCTCCAGTCGCAGCCTGAGCTCGACGCTGCCGTCCGGCGCCTGGTAAAGAACCAGCTCGCCGCGGGAGGCGTCGTCGGCCGCGGCGGTCATGCTTCGGCCTCCTGGGCCGCGGCATCGACGTCGTCGGCCGGATCGTCGGTGTCGGGCTCGGCGTCGGCAGCGTCAAGAGGCTCGGGTTCGTCACTCTCGTCAGGAAGGCGCGCCGCGGCTTCGCGCACGTCGAGCTTGCCGGTGACGACGTCGGCGATCAGGCGGGTGCGGTATTCGCGAAGAAGGTCGACCTCGCGCTGTGCCTTGCCAACTGCAGCCCCGATGTCTTCGGTGATCGTGGCTATCTCGTCAAGAATCGCCTGCTGTTCTGCCAGCGGCGGAAGGACGACCGGTACGGCTCTGAAATCGGGGAGCGAAACTCGACCTCGCGTTGACTCGACGACAACGGGGCCAACGGCGATTCTTCCTGCCCGCGAGTTGAGGTAGGTGACTAGGTAGCCCGCGATCACACGCGACATATCGGGCCGAATGCGGATGACGTCCTGAGTCACGATGCCGTCGGGCTCGTCCGTTGGATAGATTGCTGCCGTGCCTGGAGGATCGCCGACTTTCGCAACAAGCACATCGCCTCCGGTCACTTGGCAAAACTCCAGACTGGCCGACTTCGCCACCGTAACGCACGCCTTGCTGACCCGTCGGTAGCTTCCGCGGCTGATGTCGCGGATGTAGATCACCGGCACGCCAGCGATCGTGAGCTCCGAGGTCAGCAAGTCGCTCCCGAACGGGCCGTTCACGAACGTCGATCGGCCACGCCTCGCGAGTTGCCGCATCGGCACTCTTAGCCAATGCTCCGGCACCTCCCCCAGCCACTCGACGCCGGAGGGCTTGAGGCGGACGTTGGGGTCGAGGCCGCGGGTGACGGCGCGGTGGATGATGGCCTGCTTCTGTTCCTCCAGCAGCTTGATCAGCTTCTGCCTGGCGCGGATGTACCGCCGGATCCGCCGGTCCGCGTGGTCGAGGAAGCGGACGATGGCGGCTTGTTCGGCAAGAGGCGGAACTGCGACATGAAACGACGCAAGTCTCGTCTCTGCAATGGCAGGGTACGCAATGCCAACGGCATCGGCCGTTACTCGATCGGTGAACGGACTGCTCTGCGCCAGGTAGCTCACGAACTTGGGCGATGTCGCTGTATCGGGCGTGAGCACCGCAAAGCCTGTCGAGCAAATGAGCTGCTCCGCGATGCCGTCAACGTGGTAGATCGCTTTCAGGTAGGTTCTGACAGTGGAGACGATCGTGTCGCCGTTGTGCACTACGCGTCTAGCGCGCGACGGTGCCGTACCAAACTGAAGGCGCTGCGGTCTCTGCGTCAAAACTCCGGTGCCTACTGAGCCGATGTCGACATACGCGAATTCATGCTCGGGTGCAGTGGACTCTGGAAGCACCTCAACATTCATCCTCACCCAATGCTTCAGCGGTCGAATCGACCAATGCGCTGGTACGTCGCCGAGCCACAACGCGCCAGAGCCCTTCATTGCCGGATAGCGCTTGAGGCCGTCGATCACGCCCGACCTCCGACGATCTCGCCCAGGAGTCCTTCAGTCTCCCGCTCCAGCGCCAGGATGTCCGCCCGGATCTCCTCCAGCGTGCGCAGCGGCTGCGGCTTGTAGAAGTAGCGCGTGAAGCTGATCTCGTAGCCGGTCTTCACGCTGTCGGGCACGTACCAGGCGTCGCTCGCGTGCGGCAGCACCTCGCGCTGCACGAAGGCCTCGATGCCGCCCGGCTCCAGCAGCGGCACCTGCTCTGTGTCGCGCAGGTCGGGGTCGGGCTCGACCTCGACCACGGCCGGCTTGCCCCCTATCGTCGCCTCGAACAATCCGCGCAACGGGTCGGCCGCGGTGCCCTTCCTGTGAATCTTTCGGATGACCGGCGGCGCGTCGTCGCCGCGCTCGGCCGTCTCCTTCAGCGCCTTGATCTCCTTCGGCGTGTACACCCGCTCGGGGTCGATGCCTTTCAGGCGCAGCGGCCGCTCGACGGTCACCTTCCAGTAGCCGAAGGCGGCGTTCGGGAAGAGCTTCGACTGCTCGGTCTCCTCGAACTTCAGGAACGTGTCGCAGATGCGCGTGATGCCGTCATCCGACAGCTCGCAGTTCTTCTTGCCCAGGTTCTTGCGCAGCGGCCTGGACCACGGCGTGGCGTCGATGAGCTGCACCTTGCCCTGGCGGTGCGCCGGCTTGCGGTTGGTGAGCACCCAGACGTAGGTCGCGATGCCGGTGTTGTAGAACATGTTCAGCGGCAGCGCGACGATGGCTTCGAGCCAGTCGTTCTCGATGATCCAGCGGCGGATGTTGCTCTCGCCCTGGCCGGCGTCGCCGGTGAACAGCGACGAGCCGTTGTGCACCTCGGCGATGCGGCTGCCGAGCCTGGTGTGGCGCTTCATCTTGCCGAGCATGTTGG
>JBBIPS010000166.1:0-7067 GCA_037442725.1 Burkholderiales bacterium
CCGGTTCGACGCGGGCGCCGCCGTGCTCGACGCCGACCCGGTCGACCTGCGCGTGCTCGTCGAGCGCGCCAGGCCGCGTGCCTTGCGCGTGGCCACGCGCGGCATCGACGGCGTGGTCACGCGCATGGTCGGGCGCGATGCCGAGCTGGCGCTGCTGCGCGACGCCTTCGACGCGGTGTGCGCGGGCCAGGCGCTGCGCGCCGTCACGGTCGTCGGTGACGCCGGCCTCGGCAAGAGCCGGCTGCTGGACGAGTTCCAGCAGATGCTCGCAGCGCATCCCCAGCGCTGCTGGCTGCTGCCGGGCCGCGCCCAGCCGCGCAGTGCACTGCACCCGTACGGCCTGCTGCGCGACTTGCTGGCCTGGCAGCTGCACATCGACGACACCGACAGTGCCGAGGCCGCACGCGCCAAGCTGCTGCACGGCCTGGCGCCGCTGCTTGCCGCCGAGGGCGAGGCACCGGTGCACCAGCTCGGCCAGCTCATTGGCCTCGACTTCTCGGCCAGCCCGCATGTGCAGGCGCTGCTCGACGACGAGGCACGGCTGCGCCAGTGCGGCTTCGACGCAGCGGCGCTGGCGCTGCGCCGCATGGGCGCCGCCAGGGGCTGGCCGGTGGTGCTGCTGCTCGACGACCTGCATTGGGCCGATGCCGCCTCGCTCGACTTCGCGCGCCACCTGCTGCAGCACCACCGCGACACGCCGCTGCTGTGCGTGATGCTGACGCGGCCGACGCTGTTCGAGCAGCATCCCGACTGGTGCGACGCCGATCCGCGGCATGCTCGGCTGGACCTGCATCCACTCGATGCCCAGGCCAGCCAGGAGCTGGCCGCGCTGCTGCTGCAGCGCATGACGCCGGTGCCCGCGGCGCTGCGCGAGATCGTCACCGGCGGCGCCGAGGGCAACCCCTTCTACATGGAAGAACTGGTCAAGATGCTGGTCGACGACGGCGTCATCGTCGCCGATGCCGACGGCTGGCGCGTGCGGCCCGACGAGTTGCGCGCGTTGCGGGTGCCGACGACGCTGGCTGGCGTGCTGCAGGCGCGGCTCGATGCGCTGGCGCCGGCCGAGCGCAGCGCGCTGCAGGCTGCGGCCATCGTCGGCCATGTGTTCTGGGACCAGGCGCTGACGGCCGTCGACCCGGCCGCGCCACCGCAACTACCCGCGCTGCTGCGCAAGCAGCTCGTCGTGCGCCACGGCGGCGCCGCGCCGGCCGGCGCGCCGCAGGAGTACGCCTTCGGGCACCACCTGCTGCAGCAGGTCAGCTACGACAGCGTGCTGAAGGAGCCGCGCCGGCTCGGTCATGCCCGCGCCGGTGCGTTCTGGAGCCGGCGTGCCGAAGTCGCGCGCGCGCTGGACGTCGACGCGGCGTCGTGCCGCGCGCTCATCGAGGCGCACGACCATCGCTGTCGCGCCGATGGCGCCGACGTGGCCGGCTACCTGGTCTGGTTCGACGCCCAGTTCACGCATTACCTCAGCGCCTACAAGGGGCAGATGCTGCGGCCGCTGGCCGCATCGGTGGTCGAGCTGTGCGAGCGGCACTTCGGGGCCGAACACGTCGAGACCGCGCGCGCGCTGACGAACGTCGCGCGGGTCGGGCTGTTCCAGCGCGACACCTCGTCGGCCGAGCCCGCGCTGCTGCGCGCGCTGGCGATCCAGGAGCGCGCGCTCGGAGCCGACCATCCCGGCACGGCGCGCACCGTCGCCGTGCTCGGCGGGCTGTTCCAGGGTCGCGGCGACCTGCGCACCGCCGAGCCGTACTTCAGGCGCGCGCTGCGCATCCGCGAGCGCGCGCTCGGCGCCGAGCATCCGCTCACGCTCGGCACGCTCGACAACCTGGCCAACGTCGTCACCGAACTCGGCCAGCTCGACGAAGCGCTGGCCTTGAGCCAGCGCGTGCTGGCGGTGCGCGAGCGCACCCTTGGGAGCGACGACCCCGCCACCGCCAGTGCGCTGACCGCGTTGGCCGAGGTGCTGGCCAAGCGCGGCGACCCGGCGGCGGCCGAGCCGCTGCTGCGCCGCGCGCTGACGCTGCAACAGCGCATCCTGCCGGCGCAGCATCCCGACACCGGCCTGACGCAGTGGCACCTGGCCGAGGTGCTGCGCGCCCTCGGCCGCGCCGACGAGGCCGAGCCGCTGCTGCGGCGCACGCTCGAAGTCTGGGAAGCCGCGCTCGGCACCGAGCACGAATGGACCGCCTGGGCGCTGGCGAGCCTGGCCGAGTCGCTCCTGGCCCAGCGCGAAGCGGCGCAGGCCGCAGCACTGGCCGAGCGTGCGTTGCGCATCTACGAGCGACTCTTCGGCGCCAGCCACGTGCAGGTCGGCTCGACGCTGTGCGTGCTGGCCCGCGCTTGGGTGGCGCAGGGCGACACCGCTGCGGCCGAGCCGCTGCTGGCACGTGCGCAGGCGATCCAGGCCGTGCACCTCGCACCCGACGACGCGGCGCGCCTGGCCACGGCGCGCTTGCTCGACGAGACGCGCCGGCAGCTTGCGGCAGCGGCGGCGAGCGGGCGCTGAGCCCGCGACCGTCGGTACAAACCCAGCCCCGGTTCGTGGGGTGGACCCGCCGATCCCCCTAACTTGATCGGCGTCATGACGCTGCGCCACTGAACGATCGGTGATATTTTGGGCTGCCGCTGCGGGGCTGGGCGCAACGTTCGAAGCGAGGACTCCCATGACCGATTCGATCCACTCCCGGCGGCACACTGGTTCGCACGCGCTGCGCAGCGTGACTCTGGCTGCCGCCGTGCTGGCAGGGGCCGGGCTGCCGGCGCAGGCGCAGTTCTATGCCTACGGCGGCGCGGTCAGCAGCGGGCCGGTGGACCTGTTCCCGTTCGACGTCAATGTCGCGCTGCAGGACTTCCTCGGCAACACGCTGTACGTGGGCAACGGCGCCGTCGGCAGTTTCTCGGCGCTGGCCGGCGCGCAGCTCAGCCTGGCGGCGCTGTCGGTGGCCAATGGCGCGACGGGCAGCGGCACGGTGGTCTTCGACGGCGCGCAAGTGCGCGTCGGCGGCACCACCAACCGGCTGGAGATCGGCAACTGGGGCGGCGGCAGCCTGCTGGTCTCGGGCGGCACGCTGCTCGACGCCACCGTCAATGCCAACGATTGCGCGGCGGCGAACGCCTGGTGCAACAACTTCATCGGCAACGCGGCCGGCTCGACCGGCAGCTTGACGATCAACGGCAACGGCAGCGAGGTGCGAACGCTGCGCTCGTTCGTGCTCGGCGGCGCGGCGGTGTTCGACAACACCTTCGGCACGACCGGCGGCACCACCCATGCCAACCTGAACATCAGCGCCGGCGGCCTGCTGCGCAGCGAGGGCGGCACCATCGGCGCCGGGCCCGGCGGCGCCAACCCCAGCGGCAATGAGCACAGCATCACCCAGGTGCTGATCGACGGCCCGGGCTCGCAATGGATCGTCACGCCGGACCGCTTCAACGCCGGCAGCAGCGCCTACCTGGCGGCCGCGACGCATGGCAACGCGCAGGCCACCATCGACCTCAGCAACGGCGGCCAACTGCTGATCGACAGCAGCGGCACCGGAACCGCCACCGGCTTCGACCTCGGCAGCGGCGGCCAGGCGACACTGGCCATCGTCTCGGGCGGCAAGCTGACGCTGACCGGCGCGGTGGACCCGGCCGCCAACTACATGAACATCGGCCTTGGCGCCGGCGCCAACGGCCACGCCACGATCACCGGCGCAGGCTCGGAGATCGCCGTCGGCGGCATTCGCGGCAACCTGCAGGTCGGGACCGATGGCGGCAGCGGGCAGCTCGACCTCGTCGACGGCGGGCAGCTCAGGAGCGGCGGCCTTACCGTCGGGCGCCGGGGCGGTACCGGTTCCGTCAATGTCGACGGCGGCAGCGCCCTGCTCAACGGTGGGGACGGCCGCTTGATCGTCGGCGAGGTCGGCATTGGGACCCTCGTCGTATCGAATGGCGGCCTCGTCGATGCCACGCTGGACCCGGCCCATTGCATCGGCTTGTGGTGCGGCAATGGAGTGGCCAACCGCGCTGGCACCAGCGGCACCTTGACCATCACCGGTGCCGGCTCCGAAGTGCGAACGCTGCGCAATTTCTGGATCGGCGATGTCTATCTCGATCAGTTCAGCGGTACGCCGGGCGGCACGAGCACCGGCACTGTGAACATCCTGGCCGGTGGCACGCTGCGCACCGAGGGCGCCACACTGGGCAGCGGCGCCGGGGCTCCGCTGGCGCTTGGCACCGAAAAGTCGTTCGCCACCGTGCTGATCGACGGCCCGGGGTCGAAGTGGATCGTCACGCGCAACAAGGTCGACAACAGCGGCGCCGCGCTGATGGGCGTCGGCGGTCACGCCAACGCTACCGCGGACGTCACGGTGTCCGGCGGCGGCCTGCTGCGCATCGATGGCGCCGGCGGTGCCGGGCCGAACAGCGGTATCAACATCGGCAGCAGCGGCAAGGGCACGCTGATCGTGACCGGGGCCGGATCGGCGCTGGAGACGGCCGGGCTCGGCGCCTTCATCAACGTCGGCGCAAACAACGCGGCCGGCGATGGCAGCTTCCAGTTGCTGGCCGGCGGCACCGCGTCGTCGCTGTTCTTCAACGTCGGGCGCAATGGTGGCAAGGGCGACCTGCTGATCGACGGTGCGGGGTCGCAGCTCACGCTGTCGGGCGTGAATACCGACGCCGGCAGCCCGGGGTCGGCGGGGGGCAGCATCGGCCGCAATGGCGGCACCGGCAGCGTGACAGTCAGCAACGGCGGCCGGTTCCTGATCACCGATGGCGGCATGGACAGCCGCCCGATCGGCAGTCTTGGCTTCAACGTGGGCCGAGATGCCGGCGGGAGCGGTGCGCTGACGATCACCGGCGCCGGCTCGACGGTCGAGATCGTCTCGACCTCGCTGGCGTTGCCGGCCGGCACCCCCGACAACTTCAACCCCTTCGTGGCCATCGGCCGCGATAACCCCGCCACCGCCAGCGGAACGCTGATGATCAGCGACGGCGGCAAGCTGATCCTGACCGGCAATGCGGTGTCGACAGTCGCCAACGGCCGTCAGACGACGCTGCACATCGGCGGTCGCCAAGGGACAGCGGGCAACGGCAGCGCGACGGTGACCGGACCGGGCTCGGAGATTGCGATCAACGGCTTCGACGGACTCATCAACGTCGGCCGCAGCGCCGGCGGCAACGGCGTGCTCAACGTGCTGAACCAGGGCAAGGTGTCGAGCACCAGCCTGGTGATCGGCGCCGAAACGAGCGGCACGGTCAGCGCCAACAACGGCCGCATCGCGCTCAGTGGCCACCGCACCGACGCCTCGGCAGTTGGCGCCGGGACCACCATTGGCCGTGGCGTCGGCGGCATCGGCGTGCTGAACATGACCAACGGCGCCGTGCTGAGCATCGAGCCGTCGGTGCTCGCCGGTGGCATGTCGATCGGCGGCGACCAGTTCCTCACTGGTGGTAGTGGTTCGGTGTCGCTCGACGGCGGCTCGTCGATCACCATCGGCGACCTCGTCGCCGGCAACCGCCTTTACGTCGGTCGTAACGGCAACGGCTCGCTCTCGCTGGCCGGCGCCAGCGTCGTCGACGCCGGCCCGCGCGCCGAGGCGCGCATTGGCGCCGATGTCGGCGGCATCGGCAACCTGAATGTCTCCGGCGCGTCGCAGTTCCGTGCCGGCATGATTGGGATTGGCGGTTACGACGAGAGCCTTGCCCTCGGGACGGGCGCGGCCAGCTTCAGCGGCGCCGGCACTTTGCTTGACGCCTACGGGGCCGGCCTCATCGTCGTGGGTTTAGGCGGCAATGGCAGTCTGTCGGTCACCGACCAGGTGACGGTGAAGGGCACTCTGCTGGTGGGCGGCGGTGGCGCCACGGGCAGCGCAGCGATCACTCTGAACAACGCCACAGTCAACCTGTCCGGCCAGGTGAACGACCCGAGCGTCGCCGTCGCCGGGGCAGGCTTGTTCTTGGGTTTCAGCAACGGCGTCGGCACTGCCAACATCGCAGGCGGCACCAAGGTCACGATGACGAACTACGGAGCCCTGGGCGCCAACCTGGCCCTGGGTGGATTCCTGGACCCGGGAGTCGGCCCGGGCACCGGCACGCTGGTCGTCAGCGGCGGCTCGCAGATCCGGCTCGTCGCCGCGCCCGGGCTGGCGCGGGTACGCATCGGCCACGACGGCAGCGGCGTCGCGACCTTCAGCGGCGCCAGCCTGCTCGACGCCGGCGACGGCCAGGTCATCATCGCCGGCGAGCCCGGGTCGACCGGCATCCTGACGCTGAACTCCGGCTCGGTGCTCAACGCCGGCTACGTCGGTGTCGGCTCCAAGCCCGGCGGCATCGACGGCGGCACCGGCACGCTGATCGTCGACTCGGGCGCGGTCGTCAACACCCCGACGCTCGAGATCGGCACGCTCGGCTTCCTGCGTGGCGACGAGGGCGTGGTCAATGGCCACATCATCAACCGCGGCACCATCGCCCCGGGTCATTCGCCCGGCCGCATCATCGTCAACGGCGGCGTGCAGATGGTCGCCGGCAGCCAGCTCGTGCTCGACGTCGCGGCCAATGGCAGCGGCGGCTACGACGTCGACCATCTGGTGCTGACGCAGGGCTCGACCTACGACTTCGCCCATGCCAAGGTGACCTTCAACTTCATCGGCGCGACCGACCCCAACGCCTTCGCGGCGTCGGGCCAGTTCGACCTCGACACCTTCCTGCAGACGCGTGTCGGCGGTGTCGGTGGCGTCGACTCGGGGCTGTCGCAGGACTTCCAGCCCGGGACGACCTGGGAGGGCCTGTTCGCATCGGCGCAGTTTGCCGCCACGTCCACCGCCTACGACGTCACCGGGCTGAGCCTGGTGCCGAACAACACGGGCACCTTCGACTTCACCGCCGCACCGGTGCCCGAGCCCGCGTCGTGGCTGCTCGGGCTGGCCGGGCAGGCGGACGATCACTTCGGTGCGCATCGCGGGTCTCCGGAAAAGGGCAAAAGGCGTCGCCGCCGATGCTAGCGGGCGCTCAGCTCGCGGTGCAGCCAGGCGCGTGCCAGGGTCCAGTCGCGTTTGACCGTGGCCAAACTGAGGCTGAGT
>JBBIPS010000167.1:0-6983 GCA_037442725.1 Burkholderiales bacterium
CGTGCGCGGCCGCATCCGGGCCGACGGCAGCGAGCTCGCGCCGCTCGACCTCGACGCGGTGCGCGCGACGCTGGCCGGCTGGCGTGTCCAGGGCATCGAGTCGGTCGCGGTGTGCTTCATGAACTCGTTCGCCAACCCGGCGCACGAGCAGGCCGCGGCGGCGCTGGTGCGCAGCGAGATGCCCGCGGCCTACCTGTCGGTGTCGACCGACGTGCTGCCGTCGATCCGCTTCTACGATCGCCTCAGCACGACGGCGCTCAACGCCTACGTCGGCCCCAAGCTCGGCGCCTACCTCGACCAGCTGGTCGGTCGGCTCGCCGGCATCGGCTTTTCCGGGCTGCTGCTGATCATGCAGTCCAACGGCGGCGTGATCTCGCCGCAGGCCGCGCGCGACAAGGCGGCGCTGACCTTGCTCTCGGGCCCCGCGGGCGGCCCCGGCGCCGGGCTGTTCTACGCCGGCGCGCACGGCCAGGACCGCTGCATCACCACCGACATGGGCGGCACCAGCTTCGAGGCCTCGGTCGCGGTGGGCAGCCCGATGGTCAAGAACGACGGCGAGATCGCGCGCCACCGGATCGCGCTGCCGATGCTCGACATCCACACCATCGGCGCCGGCGGCGGCTCGATCGGCTGGCTCGACGAGGGCGGGCTGTTGCGCATGGGGCCGCAAAGTGCCGGCGCCGATCCGGGGCCGGCCTGCTACGGCCGCGGCGGCGCGCTGCCGACGACGACCGACGCCAACGTTGTGCTCGGCTACCTCGACCCGGCGTTCTTCGCCGGCGGGCAGATGGCGCTCGACGTGGCCGCGGCGCGGCGCGCGATCGAACAGCACATCGCAGCGCCGATGGGCCTGACCGTCGAGCAGGCGGCGGCGGGCATGTACCGCGTGGCCTGCAACAACATGGCGCAGGGCGTGCGCGAGGTGACGATCAAGCGCGGCTTCGACCCGCGCGAGTTCCCGCTCATCCCGGGCGGAGGTGCCGGGCCGATCCACGGCTGCCTGATCTGCAGCGAACTCGGCGTCCCGCTGCTGATCGTGCCGCGCGAGGCGTCGGTGCTGTGCGCGTTCGGCATGCTGATGTGCGAGCTGCGGCACGACTTCGTCCGCACCTTCGTCGCGCGGCTGGACGGCATCGACTGGCCGCGCCTGGCGGCGCTGGTCGCCTCGATGGCGGCGCAGGGCGCGCGCCAGCTCGCCGACGAACACATCGCGCCCGACCGCCAGCGCGTCGAACTGCGGCTCGACTGCCGCTACGTCAAGCAGTACCACGAGGTCTCGGTGGCGCTGCCGATGGCGTTGATCGACGCGCGCGACACGGCCGCGATCGCGCGCGCCTTCCACGCCGAGCACCAGCGGCTGTACGGCTATTCGCTCGAGGCCGAGGGCTCGCCGGTGGAGATCATCAACGTGCGGCTGCAGGCCATCGGCGCCACCGACCGGCCGGGCTACCGCAGCCAGGCCGCGGGTGCGAGCGACGCCGGCGCGGCGCTGAAGGGCCGGCGCAGCGTCTACATCCCCGAGCGCAACGCCTTCGCGGTGGTGCCGGTCTACGACGGCCACCGCATGCACTGCGGGCACCGCGTGGCCGGCCCGGCGCTGATCGAGCAGCGCACGACGGCGATCTTCGTCAGCGATTCGTACGACTGCGCGGTCGACGCGCTCGGCTCGTTCGTTCTCGTCGCCAAGGGGCGCGAGGACTTGCTCGGTGCACGGCCCGCCACGCGGCCCGAGGAGGTGACCCCATGACGACCATCGACCCGATCCTGCTCTCGGTCTACGCGCGCACCTTCAAGTCGATCACCGACGAGATGAGCATCTCGATGGAGCAGACCACGCGCTCGCCGATCCTGTGCGAGGCCAAGGACTACGTCACCGGGCTGTACGACGCCGACGGGCGCATGCTCGAGCAGACCGAGAACCTGCCGATCCTGGCCTTCTCGCTGGCGCCGGTGTGCAAGCACATCCGCAGGACCTTCGACGGCGACATCCATCCCGGTGACGTGTTCTTCCACAACGACGTCTTCACGCTCGGCAACCAGAACAACGACGTCGCGGTGTTCAAGCCGGTGTTCGTCGGCGACGAGCTGGTCGGCTGGACGGCGGTCAAGGGCCACCAGGCCGACATCGGCGGCGCGGTGGCCGGCGGCTACAACCCGAACGCGGTCGAGGTCTGGCAGGAGGCGCTGCGCATCCCGGCGGTCAAGATCGTCGATCGCGGCAGGCTGCGCCAGGACGTCTGGAACCTGATCTTCGCCAACGTGCGGCTGGACATCGTGCAGCACGACATGAAGGCCGAGATCGGTGCCTGCACGGTCGGCGAGCGACGCCTGCTCGAACTGCTCGGCAAGTACGGCGTGGCCGGTTTCCGCACGCACAAGCAGGCGCTGTTCGACGCCACGCGGCGCATGATGGAAGCCGAGATCGCCAAGATCCCGAACGGCCGCTACCACGGTGAGGGCCATGTCTTCTTCGACGGGCGGAACGAGGGCTCGACCTTCACGATCCGCGTCGACATCGAGGTGCAGGACCGGCGCATCCGCTTCGACTATTCAGCCACCGATGCGCAGACCAACGGCTTCGTCAACGGCACCTTCACGTCGAGCGCATCGGCCACCATCCTGACGCTGCTGCAGATGGTCAACCCCGACATCCCGCACAACGAGGGCATGGTCGAGCCGATCGAAATCGTGATCCCCGAAGGCACGCTCCTAAACGCCGCCTACCCGAAGGCGACGACCTTCGGCAACCATCTCTGCCCGCCCAACGCCGATGCCATCCAGCGTGCGCTGGCGCCGGTGCTGCCCGAGCGCGTGACCGCCGGCTGGAACAACCTGCTCGCGTCGCTGACCACCGGCATCGACCCGAGGAGCGGCGAGAAATACGTCGACATCGGCTTCATGGGCCTGAAGGGCGGCTCGGGCGCGATGCGCGGCTGCGACGGCTACGACCACATCGGCATGATCGACGCGTCGGGCGGCGTGCTCGACCAGGACTACGAGATGTTCGAGCAGCAGACGCCGCACCGGCTGATCAGGCACGAGCTGCTCGCCGATTCGGCCGGTGCCGGCCAGTGGCGCGGCGGTCTGGGCGTCGAGACGATGTTCGAGATCGGCAGCGACGACACGCAGCTCGTGACCTTCGGCGACGGCGACTTCGAGGGCGCCTTCGGCCTCGCCGGCGGCAGCGGCGCCGGCCTGAACTTCATCCGCCTGACCTACCCTGACGGCACGACGCGAGTGCCGCGCAACAAGGACCTGATCACCGGCGTGCCGCGCGGCACGCTCTACCACCAGGTCGCCAGCGGCGGCGGCGGCTGGGGCGACCCGCGCCAGCGCGACCGCAAGGTACTGGCCGAAGAAGTGCGCAACGGCGTGATCTCGAAACAGGCGGCGCTGCGGGACTACGGGATGACGGAGGCGGAGCTGGGCTGAGGCCGCCCGGTCCCATCGACCTTTCGCTCGCGACATGAACTTCGACCTCAGCGACGAGCAGCGCGCGATCCGCGACGCGTTCGCGCGCTTCGTCGACCAGCGCGTCGTGCCCCGGGCCGCCGCGATCGACGAGGCCAGGGCCTTCCCGCGCGAGCTCTTCGACGAACTCGGCACGCTCGGTTTCTTCGGCCTGCGCTACCCCGAGGACGTCGGCGGCTCGGGACTGCAGCTGCCCGAGTTCGCGCTCGCGCTCGAGGAAATCGCGCGCGGGTCGATGTCGCTGGCCGGGGCGGCGGCGATGCAGTCGCTGATGGGGACGAAGTTCCTGCACCTGCTCGGCAATGCCGACATCGTCGAGCGGCTGCTGCGCCCCGCGCTGAAGGGCGAGAAGATCGGCGCGGTCTGCATGACCGAACCGAACGCCGGCTCGGATCTGGACGGCATCGCCACCGGTGCGCGCAAGGTCGACGGTGGCTACGTGCTCGACGGGCAGAAGACCTGGGTCACGTCGGCGCCGGTGGCCGATTTCTTCACCGTGTTCGCCAAAGCCGGTGCAGCCAGGAAGCTCACCATCTTCCTCGTCGAGCGGTCATTCAAGGGTGTCGTCGTCGGCCGCGAGATCCACAAGATGGGTGTCTGGGCGCTGCCGACCTCGCAGCTCACCCTCGACGGCTGCTTCGTGCCCGACTCGCATCGCCTGTCGAAGGAGGAGGGCGACGGCGAGCAGCACCTGCGCAAGCTCCTGGCCGAGATCCGCATCGTCACCGGCGCGATGGCGCTCGGCGTCGCGCGCGCGGCGCTGGCCGCGGCGCTGGGCTACGCGGCCGAGCGCAAGCAGTTCGGCAAGCCGATCAACCGCTTCCAGGCCATCCAGTCCAAGCTTGCCGAGATGGCGACCGCGCTCGAGTCGGCAGTGCACCTGGTGCGCTACGCGGCCTGGCTGCACGCCGTCGGCAAGCCGCACCACAAGGAGGCGGCGATGGCCAAGCTGCACGCGAGCGAGACCGCGGCGTCGGTCTGCGACCAGGCCGCGCGCGTCTTCGCCAGCTACGGCTACGCGATGGAGTACCCGGTGCAGCGCTACCTGCGCGACGTGCGCTTCACGCTCATCGGCGGCGGCACGAGCGAGATCCTCAAGCTCATCATCGCCAAGGAGGTGACGGCATGACCGCGGACAAGCGCATCAAGGTGGTGCTCGCCAAGCCCGGGCTGGACGGCCACGACCAGGGCGCCAAGGTGGTGGTGCGGGCAATGCTCGACGCCGGCTTCGACGTCGTCTACACGGGGCTGCGCCAGACTCCCGAGCAGGTCGTGGCCGTGGCGCTGCGCGAGAACGCCGACGTCATCGCGCTGTCGAGCATGGCCGGCTCGCACCTGCCGTTCTGCACCCGCCTGAAGCCGCTGCTCGAGGCCGCCGGGCTGGGCGATCGGCTCTGGGTCATCGGCGGCAACCTGCCGGTGCAGGACCACGACGCGCTGCGCGCGCTCGGCTTCAAGGGCGTGTTCCAGACCGGTTCGCGGCTGGACGCGATCTGCGACTTCATCAAGGCCAACGCACCATGAAACGCCCACCTTCCGCGGCCGAACCGCGCGCCGTGCGCAACGAGTCCGGCATCGAGATCCAGCCGCTCTACCGTGCCGCCGATGTCGAAGCCAGCGGCGGGCTGGCGCTGCTGGGTGAGCCTGGGGCCTATCCGTTCACGCGCGGCATCCACCCGCTGATGTACCGCCAGCGGCCGTTCACGATGCGCCAGTACACGGGATTCGGCAACGCCGCCGATACCAACCAGCGCTTCAAGTTCCTGATCGACAACGGCCAGACGGGCCTGAACGTTGCGTTCGACTTGCCGACGCAGTGCGGCATCGACTCCGACGATGCGCAGGCCGAAGGCGAGGTCGGGCGCGTCGGCATGGCGGTGGACACGCTGCACGACTTCGAGACCGCCTTCGAGGGCATCGACCTGGACAAGATCACCGTCTCGCTGACGATCAACGGCGCGGCGGCGATCCTGATCGCGATGTACCTGGCGTGCGCCGAGAAGCGCGGCTTCGACGTCAAGCGCCTGCGCGGCACCGCGCAGAACGACATCCTCAAGGAGTTCATCGGCCGCGGCACCTGGGTCTATCCGGTGCAGCCGTCGATCCGCCTGGTCGGCGACACGATCGAGTACTGCGCCGAGCATGCCCCCAAGTACAGCCCGGTGTCGGTGTGCGGCTACCACATCCGCGAGTCGGGCGCGACGCCGACGCAGGAGATGGCGTGGGCCTTCTGCATCGCGCGCGCCTACGCCGACGAGGTCATCAGGCGCGGCGTGGCGGTGGACGAGTTCGCCGGCCGCCTGTCGTACAACTTCAACATCTTCGGCAACCTGTTCGAGCAGGTTGCCAAGTTCCGTGCCGGCCGCGGCCTGTGGGCGTCGATCATGAAGAACGAGTACGGCGCGACGGCGCCGGGATCGATGTGGCTGCGCATGATCGCCGGCGGCGGCGGCGGCGGCCTCACGCTCGAGCAGCCCGAGAACAACATCGTCCGCGGCGCCTACTACGCGCTGATCGCCGCGCTGTCGGGCGCGCAGACGATGGCGCTGTGCTGCTTCGACGAGGCCTACACGATCCCGAGCGAGTACGCGCAGCGCATCTCGCTGCGCACGATGCAGCTGCTGGTCGAAGAGATGGGCCTCGCGGAGACGGTCGATCCGCTCGGCGGGTCGTACTACGTCGAGACGCTGACGAACCAGATGCGCGCCGAGATGGAGCGCATCATCCGCGACACCGACGCCGCCGGCGGCATCGTCAAGCTCGTCGCCGACGGCACGATCCAGTCGCGCGTCTCGGCGCAGGCCTACCGCATGCAGCGGGCGATCGAGTCGGGCGCCTTCCCGAAGGTCGGCGTCAACCGCTACCGCAGCGACGACGACGCGGCGAGCAAGGTCGAGATGCACCCGTACCGCGTCGACGACGCGCGCGCGCAGGTCGCGTCGCTGCAGCGCGTCCGGGCCGAGCGCGACAACCGTGCGGTGGCCGCTGCGCTCGCGCGCGTCGAGGCCGACGCCAGGTCGGGCGCCAACCTGATGCCGGCCATCGTCGATGCGGTCAAGGCCTACGCCAGCGTCGGCGAGATCACGCAGCGTCTGGTCGGCGTTTTCGGCCGTTATGCCGAACCGGTGCGGTTCGACCACCGCGAGGAGATGGCGGCATGAATGCACGCGCGGCTTCGGCGCCGATTCCCGTCACGCCGCGGGGCGATGCGGCCGGCCACGGCTTTGCCGACTACCTGGCGCCGACCAGCCTGGTGCAGGCGCTGGCGGCGCTCGGCGCCCCCGGTGGCGCCACGGTGCTGGCCGGCGGCACCGACCTGATGCCGCAGTCGCGCGCTGGGCGCCTGCGGCCTGCGCGCACGCTGCTCAATATCCGCCGCGTGCCGGGGCTGGAGCGGGTCGAGGTCGACGCCGGCTGGCTGCGGCTGGGCGCGCTGACCACGGTGACCACGCTGTTGACGCACCCGCTGCTGCGCGACCACGCGCCGCTGCTGGCCGAGGCCGCCGATCACT
>JBBIPS010000168.1:0-6983 GCA_037442725.1 Burkholderiales bacterium
CTCCGGCGACACCAGCCGCACGATGCGCGCATCCAGCCCGACGCCGGCCATCATGGCGAACAGGCGCGGCGCTTCACCATGCGCCTCCAATGTCCCCAGCGCCACATCCTGCGCCACCAGCTCGGCTACTGGGGCCTGCGCGTGACGGCGGTCGAGTCGGGGCCGGCGCGGCAATCACCCCAGCGCTGGCGCCTGGCGCTTGCGGCTGGTGCGGCAGCGGCCGCGCTCGCCGCTGCAGCGTGGTTCGGCGTGCACCATGGCGCGGAGTTCGAGGCCTGGGTGCGCGGGGCCATCGACGTCATCCGCGGCTGGGGCCGCTGGGGCATGCTGGCGTCGATCGGGTTGATGATCGTGCACTCTTTCGTGCCCTTCCCGGCCGAGCTGCTGGCCTGCGCCAACGGTGCCCTCTACGGCCCCGGAGCCGGTGCGGCCGTGACCTGGATCGGCGCCATGCTTGGTGCCAGCCTGTCCTTCGCGTTGGTGCGCCGCTACGGCGCACCGCTCGTGGCGCGGCTGCTGACGCGCTCGCAGCAGGCCAGGCTCGACCGGTGGACGCTGCGGCAAGGCACCAGCGCACTGTTCTTCAGCCGCCTGATGCCGGTGATCGCGTTCAACCTCATCAACTACGCCGCTGCGCTGACGCGGATCGGCTGGTGGCCCTTCCTGTGGACGACCGGGCTGGGCATCCTGCCGATGACGCTGCTCACCGCGATCCTCGGCGACCGGCTGCTCAGCATCCCGTCCTGGGCCTGGGGCGTCGTCAGCGCAGTCGTCGTCCTGGCCGGCGCCCTCTGGTACACAGCGCAGCGTCGCCGACGCGCCTGACGGCCGCCGCCGGCGTGGCCGCGCCGATCGCGGCACGGCCACCGCACGTGACGCCTGCGACCTGACTGGCGCGCGATGTAATGACACCCGCGCACAACTCGTCCAATCGGCACGCCCGTGCTGGACCCGGAGCCAGCGGGTTCTTCGTACGCGTCCGAGCGGTGCCACCCGAGGCCGACTGATCGAGCTGCAGAGCACTGCCGCGGCCCGGGCCACGGCTGGCACCTGCATCGTCGAACAGGTTGTCTCTGGAATGGCGGGCGGACGGCGAAAGACTCCCAAGCTCGCACCTGGGTTCGGCAAACCCTTTCAAGGAGCCCTGAATGCCGCGTCGCAAATGCGCCCTCGTCACCGGTTCGACCAGCGGCATCGGCCTGACCATCGCCACCGAACTCGCCGCACAAGGCATGAACGTCGTGCTCAACGGCTTCGGCAACGCGGACGAAATCGAGACGCTGCGCCACCGCATCGCCAGCACCCATGCCGTGGACGTCGTGCACGACGGCGCCGACATGAGCCGCGCCGACGAGATCGAATCGATGATGAAGCGCTGCGCCGAGCGCTTCGCAGGCGTCGACGTGCTGGTCAACAACGCCGGCATCCAGCATGTCGCGCCGGTCGACGAGTTTCCGGTCGCGAAGTGGGACGCGATCCTGGCCATCAACCTGAGCGCGGCCTTCCACACGACGCGGCTGGCGCTGCCGCACATGAAGTTCAATGGCTGGGGCCGCATCGTCAACATCGCCTCGGCGCATGCACTGGTGGCGAGCCCGTTCAAGTCGGCCTACGTCGCCGCCAAGCACGGCATCGCCGGGTTCACCAAGGCGGTCGCGCTCGAAGTCGCCGAAGTCGGCATCACCGCCAACGCGGTCTGCCCGGGCTACGTGCTGACACCCTTGGTGGAAAGGCAGATTCCCGACACTGCCAAGGCACGCGGCATCAGCGAGCAGGCGGTGGTGCGCGACGTGCTGCTGGCCGCACAGCCGACGCGGCGCTTCGTCGCCAGTGACGAGATCGCCGCGCTCGTCAACTTCCTGTGCTCGGACGCCGCGGCGTCGATCACCGGCGCAGTGCTGCCGATCGACGGCGGCTGGACGGCGCACTGACATGGCTGCGGCACGTCGGCGCCGCGCTGCCGATCGCGCACCCGCGACGCCGGTGCGATGCGACCCGCCACTGGGCGAGCGCCGGGTGGTGCTGGTGCTGCAGGGCGGCGGCGCGCTCGGCGCCTACCAGGCCGGCGTCTACCAGGCGCTGCACGAGGCCGGCATCGAGCCCGACTGGGTGATCGGCACCTCGATCGGCGCCATCAACGCGGCACTGATCGCCGGCAACCGGGTCGAGCACCGTGTGCAGCGCCTGCATGAATTCTGGAACACCGTGGCGTTCAAGGGCCTGCCCGCGCTGTGGAGCGCATGGCCCGGCATGCCCGCGGCACTGCCGGTGCTGAACGCGATCGGCCAGGGCTTGCCAGGGTTCTTCGCGCCCAACCACCGCGCCTGGCTGGGCCCGCACCTGCCGCTGGACGAGGACAGGGCGGGGTACTACCTCACCGACGAGTTGCGCGAGACGCTGTCGGCGTTGCTCGACCCGGGCCTGCTCAACGCCTGCACGCCACGGCTGACGGTCGGCGCCGTCAACGTGCGCAGCGGCACGATGCGCTACTTCGACAGCCGCGATGAATCGGTGCAACTCGACCATGTGCTGGCCTCGGGTGCGCTGCCGCCGGCGTTCCCGGCGGTGCGCATCGGCGACGAGCTCTACTGGGACGGCGGCATCTACTCCAATACCCCGGTCGAGACCATCTTCGACGACGTCGCGCGGCACAGTGCACTGGTGTTCGCCGTGCAGCTCTGGCGCGCCAGCGGCGCCGCGCCGTCGACGATGTGGCAGGTCAGCGAACGGCAGAAGGACATCCAGTTCTCGAGCCGCGTCGACAGCCACGTGCAGCGCCAGGCGCAAATCCACCGGCTGCGCCACATCGTTCGCGAGCTGGTCAAGGAGCTCCCCGACGCGGCATTGGCGCGCCCGGAGATCGCGGCGCTGGCCGACTTCGGCTGCGGCACCGTGATGCACCTGGTGCGGCTCGTCGCGCCTCGGCTGCCCGGCGAGGATCACACCAAGGACATGGACTTCAACAGTCCCCGCATCCAGGCGCGCTGGCGTGCCGGCATCGCCGATGCGCGGCGCGCCGTCGCCCAGCGGGCCTGGCTGGCGCCGGTCGATCCGGTGCAGGGGCTGGTGGTGCACGATCTGTTGCCCGACGCGGCGCCGACCGACAATGCGGCGTCGCCTGCAATGGACTGATCGGCGCTGAGCTTCGACCGCCGGCCAGTTCCCCCGGGACGGCCTCGCCCCAACCCCCTGTCGCAAGCGGCCGGGGTGACGGGACGATCGGCAACGCCGCCCGACATCGGCACCACAAGGAGAACGGCTTGGCCCAGGACTTCGACCTCATCGTCATCGGCGCCGGCTCGGGGGGCGTGGCCGCGTCGCGCCGCGCGGCTGCGCACGGCGCGCGCGTGCTCGTCGTCGAGGCCGACCGCGTCGGCGGCACCTGCGTCATCCGCGGCTGCGTGCCGAAGAAACTGATGATGTACGCGGCCGGTTTCGCCCAGGCCTTGCAGGAGGCCACCGGCTTCGGCTGGCGTGGCGTGGCCGGTCAATTCGAGATGGCACGCTGGGCCGATGCCAAGGCCGCCGAGATCGACCGCCTCGAGGGCATCTATCGCCGGTTGCTGGCCGACTCGGGTGTCGCGCTCGCGGCCGGACGGGCACGCCTGGTCGCCGCCGACACGGTCGCCGTCGGCGACGAGCGCTTCCGCACCGCGCGCGTGCTCGTCGCCACCGGCGGCGCACCGGCGCGGCAGGCGTTGCCCGGACTGGCACTGGCGATGAGCTCGAACGAGGTGCTGAACCTGCGCGAGCTGCCGCGCACGCTGCTGGTCATCGGCGGCGGCTACATCGCCGTCGAGTTCGCCAGCATCCTGGCCGGCCTCGGCGTGCAGGTGACGCTGGCGTTTCGCGACACGCATCCGCTGCGTGGCTTCGATGCCGACCTGCGCACGCGGCTGGCGCAGGCGCTGGCCGACCGCGCCATCACGCTGGCCGCGGGCGTGCCGATGGTGGCGCTCGAACGCGACGCGACCGGGTTCGCGCTGCAGCGCGCCGACGGCTCGGTGCTGCGCGCCGAAGCCGCGCTCAACGCCACCGGCCGCCGGCCGAACAGCGCCGGGCTGGGGCTGCAGGAGCTCGGCGTCGTGCTCGACGCGCGCGGCGCGGTCGCCGTCGATGCCGACAGCCGCTCGAGCGTGCCCGGCATCTGGGCCATCGGCGATGTCACCGACCGCGTCGACCTGACGCCGGTGGCGATCGCCGAAGGCCGCGCCTTCGCCGACACCGAGTTCGGCCGCCTGCGCGTGCGCGTCGACCACCGCAACGTCGCCAGCGCCGTCTTCACCGAGCCTCCGATCGCCACCGTCGGGTTGACCGAGGCCGACGCGCAGCGGCTCGGCCCGGTGGATGTCTACCAGTCCGACTTCAAGCCGATGAAGACGGCCTTTGCCGGTGGCAGCGCGCGCAGCTACATGAAGCTGGTGGTGGACGGGCGCAGCGAGCGCGTGCTGGGCATCCACATGATCGGCACCGATGCACCCGAGATCGTGCAGAGCCTGGCCGTGGCGATGACCTGCGGCGCGACCAAGCGCGACTTCGACCGCACCGTGGCCGTGCACCCGACCGCGGCCGAGGAGTTCGTGCTGATGCGCGAGCCGGCGCGCCGCCATGTCGCGCCGGCCGCGAGCGGGACGGACGTGACCGCGGCAGCGGCCGCAGCGGGATAGAGGCGGCGCGCGGCGGCGTCACACGGCGCGGGGCGAACGCGTCAAAGCTTTGACGGGGCGTGCCAGGACAGTGGGCACAACGCGGCACTGGCCACGCACGGCGTTCTACGCCTGGTCCCTCGTCTCCAACACCGGCGGGAGTCGCGCCCGGGTCCGATCGGACGGCAGGCGCGACCCCGGCGATTCCTAACTCGAATCCGGCGCGTCCAGGCGCAGGTCCCGCGGGCAACGCAGTGGTCGGCAGGGGCGGGATGCCACCGCGCCGCGGCCGGCCGACGCGCACCTCGCGCCGATGGTGACCGACCCGAGCCTTGGCTTCGACGCGACATACGCCGTCGTACAACCGCGCCAACCCGGCGCCATCGCCCAGGCTCAGGCCCGGCCGCTGCGCCGACCCGACGCTGCGCCTCGGCGCGCCGGATCGGCCTGCCGGTGGTGCCCGGTGACGCGACCGGACCTGGTTGGGCGTGGCGGACCCGGACGGCAGGCGCCCTGCGCTGGCAGTGCCGGATCGTCGCCACATGCCCCGGCGGCCTGCGCCAGATCGCCGCGGGTCGGTGGCGCCGAATCGCGTGCCTCGCCGCTTGACTCCGTACTCGACTCCGGAAGCAGGATGGCACGCTGCTCGAAGCCGGCCGGGTTGCGGATCGTGCCGATCGAACACCCGGGTACCGGCAGCGCCGACGCTGCCGCAGCCGGGGTCGTCATCGGCCACCGACAGCCGCCGGTGCGAGCGCGCACCTCAACCTCGAGGAGTGGACATGCCGAACCCGAGGATTCTCCTGCGCACCGGTGTGGCCGGCACGGTGCTGGTGGCGCTGTGCTGCTTCACGCCGATCCTGGTTGCCATGCTCGGGGTGGTCGGGCTGTCGGCACTGACCGGTTATCTCGACTACGTGTTGCTGCCCGCGCTGGCGGCGTTCATCGGCTTGACGATCTATGCAATGCGCCGTGCACGACAGGCCGGTGCCCGCTGTGCGGCGCCTGGGTCCGATCCGCAATGATCGGCAGCGGGCTCGGCCGCACGGTCAGCGCCTATGGCAGCGCGCCGCGCGTGCCCTCACCTGTCGATGGCGTTGTAAGAGGACGCGGGGCTGTCGCGTCCAACCTGCATCGCAGCCGAGACCGCGCCACCACCGATGTCGGAGTCCGCCGCAATGAAGTCCGCGCCCATTCCCGATCGCCCCCTGTCATCGCAGTCCTCGTCGCTGATGGCGACGCTGGTCCTCTGGCTGGCGCTCGCGACGGCGCTGGGCCTGAATGGCGGCGGTGCGCGCGCTGCCGCGCCCGATGCGGCCGAATTCAACGGCTTCGACGTCGCCGGCGCGAGCGTGCCCGCCGCCGCCATCCTGCGCGGCGGACCGGCCAAGGACGGCATCCCGGCGATCGACCGGCCGAAGTTCGTGCGCGCCGACCAGGCCCGGCTGGCCGCGCAGGACCGCGTCCTCGGCATCGCACTCGATGGCATCGTGCGCGCCTATCCGGTGCGCATCCTGAACTGGCACGAACTGGTCAACGACCGCTTCGGCGAGCGGCCGGTCGTCGTCAGCTACTGCCCGCTGTGCGGCACCGGCATGGCTTTCGACGCCCGCATCGGCTCGGGCAGCGCCAGCTTCGGCGTCTCGGGACTGCTCTACAACAGCGACGTGCTGCTCTACGACCGCGCCACGCAGTCGCTGTGGTCGCAGATCATGCAGACGGCGATCAGCGGTCCGCTCAAGGGCGCCCGATTGCAGTCGGTGCCGCTGACGCACACGAGTTGGGCCGACTGGCTGCAGCGCCACCCCACCACCCAGGTGTTATCGACCGACACCGGCTTCGAGCGCGACTACGGTCGCGATCCCTACGCCGGCTACGGTTCGGTGCAGCGGCTGATGTTCGACGTGCAGCACCGGGACGATCGCTTCCCTCTAAAGGAGTGGGTGCTCGGCATCGAGGCCGGCGGCGTGCACAAGGCCTACCCGTTCAGCGTCCTGGCGCACGCCGTCGATGGCCGCGGCGAGTTCGTCGACAGCGTCGGCGGGCAACGCGTACGCATCCGCTACGACCGCGACCACGGCAGCGCCGAAGCGTTTGACCCCCACGGCAGGACCTGGCCTGGCGTGCAGGCCTACTGGTTCGCCTGGGTCGCCTTCCATCCGCGCACCGAAGTGCTGCGTGCGCCCTAGACGACGGTTGGATGCACCGCGATGCTGCCCGACGCACGGTCGCTGTCGAATGCCCCCTGGGCCGGGCTGCGCCGAGCGCGGCCTTCGAGGGGGCCGGGCAGACCTGGGGCGGCCCGGCGTTTGCCTGGGATTGCACTGCGAATCACCC
>JBBIPS010000169.1:0-6926 GCA_037442725.1 Burkholderiales bacterium
CTCACCGCGCCCGCGCGCCCGCAATCAGGCGCTGGCGGCGCCGGCGGCGTCGGCCTCGGTGCGCAGCGTGGCGATGGTGCGCGCCCAGTCGGCGCTGCCGAACACGGCCGAGCCGGCGACGAAGGTGTCCGCGCCGGCGGCCGCGATGGCGCGGATGTTGTCGGTCTTGACGCCGCCGTCGACCTCGAGCCGGATCGCGCGTCCGCCGAGTGCCGCATGCGCGTCGAGCCGCGCGCGCGCTTCGCGCAACTTGGGCAGCGTGGCCGCGATGAAGCTCTGGCCGCCGAATCCGGGGTTGACGCTCATCAGCATCACCAGGTCGAGCTTGTCGATCACATGGTCCATCCAGGCCAGCGGCGTGGCCGGATTGAAGACCAGGCCGGCCTGGCAGCCGTGGTCGTGGATCAGCGCCAGCGTGCGGTCGACGTGCCGGCTGGCCTCGGGATGGAAGCTGATCAGCCCGGCGCCGGCCCGGGCGAACAGCGGCACCAGCGCGTCGACCGGTTCGACCATCAGATGCACGTCGAGCATCGCCGATCCGGCAAACGGACGGATCGCCTCGCACACCATCGGGCCGAAGGTGAGGTTGGGAACGTAGTGGTTGTCCATCACGTCGCAGTGGATCCAGTCGGCGCCGGCGCCGACGACGCGGGCGATGTCGTCGCCGAGGCGGGCGAAGTTGGCCGACAGGATGCTGGGAGCGATGAGGGTCGGTTGGCGCATGCGTGGGTCTCGGTCAGTGGATCAAGCCGCGTGACGCGGCGCGGCGTCAGCCTGGGATCTGCGCCGCGCCATTGTGCCCAACGACACCGCCGCAGGGCCTCGAAGCGCGCCTCGCAACTGCCGTGCGCGGCAGCGCTGGCAGCTTTGACGCAGAAGCACGGTTCGAAATCGGCACGGGCTGTCAAGCCAGTGACGCGCCGCTGCGCGTTGGCCCCCGAGGACGTTCAGGCAAGGTGGCAGCGCCGCCCCGGCCCGAGCACTGCCGCCGCACCGCGTCGGCGACGCGCTCGGCGGTGATGCCGAAGTGCGCGTACAGCGCCGGCGCGGGTGCCGACTCGCCGAAGCCGGCGATGCCGATCACCGCGCCGCTGCGTCCCACGTATTTGCGCCAGAAGTCCGGGTGGGCAGCCTCCACCGCCACTGCCGGCAGCGCCGGCGGCAGCACGGCGTCCTGGTAGGTCGTGTCCTGCCGGTCGAAGACGTTCGTACACGGCATCGAGACGACGCGGGTCGCGACGCCCTCGGCGGCCAGCAGTGCCTGCGCGGCCAGCGCGATCGACGTCTCGGAGCCGGTGCCGATGATCACGGCGCGCGCGCCGGCCATGTCGGCCAGCACGTAGCCGCCACGCCGCACCTCGGCGGCGCGGCCCGCGTCGTCGAGCAACCGCGGCAGGTTCTGCCGCGACAGCGCGAGCGCCGACGGCCCGTCGCGTCGTTGCAGCGCATGCGCCCAGGCCACCGCCGTCTCCAGGCCGTCCGCCGGACGCCAGACATCCAGGCCAGGAATCAACCGCAGGCTCGGCACGTGCTCGACGCTCTGGTGCGTCGGGCCGTCCTCGCCGAGGCCGATCGAGTCGTGGGTGAAGACATGGATCACGCGCAACTTCATCAGCGCGGCCATGCGGATCGCATTGCGGCTGTAGTCGCTGAACGTCAGGAAGGTGCCGCCGTAGGGGACGAGCCCGCCGTGCAGCGCGATGCCGTTCATGATCGCCGCCATGCCGAACTCGCGCACGCCGTACGACAGGTGGTTGCCCCAGGTGTCGCGGCCCGCCCTGACGCAACCCTTGAAGTGGGTCAGGTTCGACCCGGTCAGGTCGGCGCTGCCGCCGAACAGTTCGGGCAGCAACGGCGCCAGCGCGTCCAGTGCGTTCTGGCTCGCCTTGCGCGTGGCCACCGCGTCGGGCCTGGCGGCGATGGCCGCGAACAGCGCCGGCAGGCGGTCGCTGAACGAGGCCGGCAGGTCGCCGCGCATGCGGTGCTCGAACTCGGCCGCCTCGGCCGGGTACTTTGCGCGGTAGCGATCGAAGCGCGCCTGCCATCGCCCCCGGGCCGCCGCGCCGCGCTCGCGCGCATCCCACGCCGCGGCGACATGGGCGGGCACCTCGAACGGCGCGGCGGTCCAGTCGAGCGCGGCGCGCGTCGCGGCGACCTCGGCCGCGCCGAGCGGCGCGCCATGTACGTCGTGGCTTCCGGCTTTGTTCGGCGCGCCCTGGCCGATCGTCGTCTTGCAGCAGATCAGCGTCGGCTTGCCGTCGGCGCGCCGCGCCTGCTCGCGTGCGGCGCGGATCGCCACGTCGACGGCGTCGCCGTCGTGCCCGTCGACCGCGGCGATCACGTTCCAGCCGTAGGCCCTGAAACGCCCGGGCGTGTCGTCGCTGAACCACCCCTTGACGTGGCCATCGATCGAGATGCCGTTGTCGTCGTACAGAGCGACGAGCTTGGACAGGCGCAGCGTGCCGGCCAGCGAGCAGGCCTCGTGGCTGATGCCTTCCATCTGGCAGCCGTCGCCCAGGAACACATAGGTGAAGTGGTCGACGATGTCGAGCGGCGCGCCGTCGACGCTGCGGTTGAACTCTGCCGCCAGCAGCTTCTCGGCCAACGCCATGCCGACAGCGTTGGCCAGGCCCTGGCCGAGTGGGCCGGTGGTGGTTTCCACGCCAGGCGTGACGCCGACCTCGGGGTGGCCCGGTGTCTTGCTGTGCAACTGGCGGAAGTGGCGCAGCTCGCTCACCGGCAGGTCGTAGCCCGTGAGATGCAGCAGCGCGTACAGCAGCATCGAGCCGTGGCCGTTGGAGAGCACGAAACGGTCGCGGTCGGGCCATTGCGGATGCGCCGGGTCGTGCTTGAGGTGCCGGTTCCACAGCGCCTCGGCGATCTCGGCCATTCCCATCGGAGCGCCGGGGTGGCCGGACTTGGCCCTTTCGACTGCATCGACCGCGAGCATGCGGATGGCGTTGGCCATCCTCTTTGCGAGTTGGGGCGTGGCCATGATCACAGCGCCCCCAGCGCGCGCTGGCGCCGCTCCATCATGCGCCAGATGAAGGGCGTGAAGATCAGCTGCATCGCCAGTTCCATCTTGCCGCCGGGCACGACGATGGTGTTGGCGCGCGACATCCACGAGTTGTCGATCATGCTCAGCAGGTACGGGAAGTCGATGCCCTTGGGCCGCGAGAAACGGATCACCACCATGCTCTCGTCGGCCGACGGGATGTCGCGCGCGATGAAGGGGTTGGAGGTGTCCACCACCGGCACGCGCTGGAAGTTGACATGCGTGTGCGTGAACTGCGGGCAGATGTAGTTCACGTAATCGGGCATGCGGCGCAGGATGGTGTCGGTCACCGCCTCGGCGGTGTAGCCGCGCACGTTCTTGTCGCGGTAGAGCTTCTGGATCCACTCGAGGTTGATCACCGGCACGACGCCGATCAGCAGGTCGGGGTGGCGCGCGATATCGACCTCGGGCGTGACCACGGCGCCGTGCAGGCCCTCGTAGAACAGCAGGTCGGTGTCAGGCGCCAGGGTCTCCCAGGGCGTGAAGGTGCCCGGCTCCTGTTGGTAGGGGGCGGCCTCGCCCGGGTCGTGAAGGTACTTGCGGCGCTGGCCGCTGCCGCTTTCGCCATAGCTGCGGAACAGTTGCTCGAGCTCGGCGAACAGGTTGTTCTCGGGACCGAAGTGGCTGAAGTGCTTGTTGCCGGCCTGTTCGGCCTCGGCCTGGCGCTCGCGCATCTCCTTTCGGTTGTAGCGGTGGAAGCTGTCGCCCTCGATGACCGCGGCGCGCACGCCCTCGCGCCGGAAGATGCCCTCGAAGGTGCGCGTCACCGACGAGGTGCCCGCACCGGACGAACCGGTGATGGCGATGATGGGATGGCGTTCTGACATGGTGGGCGCTTTCGATGCAGTGGCAGAGGTCTTCAGTCGCGAAACAGGCTGCGCTCGGCGAACAGCGGGCTGGCCCGCCCGGCACCGGCCGGCTCGGCGTGATAACGCTCGATGCGCTCGACCTCGTTCTTCGAGCCGAACACCAGGCCGACGCGCTGGTGCAGCGTCGCGGGCTGCACGCCGAGCACCGGCTGGCGCCCGGTGCTGGCGCGGCCGCCGGCCTGCTCCATCAGATAGCCGATCGGGTTGGCCTCGTAGAGCAGGCGCAGCCGGCCCGGCCTGGTCGGGTCCTTGGTGTCGCGCGGGTACATGAAGACGCCGCCGCGCATCAGGATGCGGTGCGCCTCGGCCACCATGCTGGCGATCCAGCGCATGTTGAAGTCCTTGCCGCGCGGCCCGGTCCTGCCGGCCAGGCATTCGTCGACGTAGCGCTTGACCGGCGCTTCCCAGAAACGGCTGTTCGACGCGTTGATCGCGAACTCCTGCGTGTCGGCCGGCACCGCGATGCCGGGGTGCGTCAGCATGAATTCGCCCAGGTTGGGGTCGAGCGTGAAGCCGGCCACGCCGCTGCCCACCGACAGCACCAGCATCGTCGTCGGGCCGTACAGCGCGTAGCCGGCGGCCACCTGCTGCGCGCCGGTCTGCAGGAAATCGGCTTCGACGACGTCGCGCCCGCTGTCGATCACGTCCTGTGGCGCGCGCAGCACGCCGAAGATGCTGCCCACCGAGACGTTGACGTCGATGTTGCTCGAGCCGTCGAGCGGATCGAACACCAGCAGGTACTTGCCGCGCGGCTGCGGCGCCGGAATCTGGAACGGCGCCTCCATCTCCTCCGACACCATGCCGGCGCAGTGGCCGCCCCATTCATTGAGCCGCGTGAAGACCTGGTTGCCGATGACATCCAGCGGCTTCTGCGTTTCGCCCTGCACGTTGACGTTGCCACCCGCGTCGCCGATCTGCTGGCTCACCGAGCTGCCCAGGTCGCCGAAGGCCACCGCGCGGGCGATCGCCTTGCAGGCCAGCGCCACGTCCAGGATCAGCGCGTTGAAGTCGCCACTGGCGTCGGGAAAGCGCCGGCGCTGTTCGATCAGGTATTGCGTCAGGGTGAAGCGGTGCGACAGGGGCATGACGATCCTTCGAGGTCTGGAATCGGGTTCAGCGTGGCGCGGCGGCGTTCCAGGCGCGCAGGTCCGCCACGCTCACGCCCGACAGATCGGGCAGCACCCGCAGCGCGCCGCTGAAATCATGGTGCGCGGTGAAGGCGTTGGGCGTCACGATCGTCGGCAGTCCAGCGCCGACAGCCGCCGCCAGTCCGTTGGCCGAATCTTCGAAGGCCAGGCAGGCGGCAGCCGGCAGGCGCAGCCGCGCCAGCGTCTGCCGGTAGACCTGCGGGTGCGGCTTCTTGTGCGGCGCCGTCGAGGCGTCCTCGATCACTTCGAAGGTATCGGCCCAGTCCGGTCCGATCGCCCTCCGCAGCAGCGCGGCGATGTTCGCCGGCGAGGTGGTGGTGGCGATGGCCAGCCGCAGCCCGGCGGCGTGCGCCGACTCGATCAGCGCCAGCACGCCGGGACGCAGTCGCAGCGCGCCGTCGTGCACCTGGCGCTCGTAGGCGGCGGTCTTCAGGTCGTGGATGCGCTGCACCGTGTCGGCGAGCGCGCCGCCGTCGATGGCACGCACGTCGCCCCTGACCTGGCGCCAGTAGTGGGTGATGCGCTCCTTGCCGCCCGAGACTTCGAGCAGCCGCGTGTACAGCGCGGTGTCCCACTGCCAGCCCAGCCCGGCCTCGGCGAAGGCCTGGTTGAACGCGGCGCGGTGCGCGCTCTCGGTGTCGGCCAGCGTGCCGTCGACATCGAAGATCAGCGCCTGCAACCCGGTCGGGTTCATCGCACGCCCTGCACTGCGGGCCGGCGCGCCCGCGGCATGGCCGACGACGATCTCGGGCGGGTTCACGATGCGACGGCGGGGCTGCACGAGGGCGTTTGACCTGGGGGCTGCGGTGAATGTAGGTTGACGCTTCGTTCAACAAAAGTCAGAGTTGCTTTTGCTGGACATCAGCAAAGGCTGACCTATGAACATCACCTTCCGCCAACTCCGGGTCTTTGCCGAGGTCGCGCGCCACAGCAACATGGCGCGCGCGGCCGAGGCGCTGCACCTGACGCCGCCGGCGGTGTCGATGCAGATCAAGGAGGTCGAGCGCCAGGTCGGCGTGCCGCTGTTCGACCGCCACGGCCGCACGGTGTCGCTGTCCTCCGCGGGCGAATACTTCCTCGTTCACGCGCGACGCCTGCTCGCGGCGTTGAAGGACGCCGACGATGCGATGGCGCGCTTCTGCAGGCTCGAGTCGGGGCTGCTCAACGTCGGCCTGGTCAGCACCGCGCAGTATTTCGTGCCGCACCTGCTGACGCGGTTTCGCACCGAGCATCCCGGGATCGAGCTGCGCCTGCGCGTCGGCACCAACCGCAGCGAACTGGTCACGATGCTGCAACGCGGCGAGGTGGACCTGGCGATCATGGGTCGGCCGCCGAGCGAGATGGCCACCCGCGCCGAACCTTTCGCCGCGCACCCGCACGTCTTCATCGCCCGGCCCGGCCATCCGATCCTGGCGCACGGCGTGCCGCCGGTTTCGGCGCTGGCAGGCTTCCCGATGATCGTGCGCGAGCCGGCGTCGGGAACGCGCTCGCTGATGGACCGCTTCTTCCAGGATCATCACCTGCAGCCCAGCATCGCGATGGAGATGTCGAGCAACGAGGCGATCAAGCAGGCGGTGATGGCCGGCATGGGGCTGAGCTTCCTGTCGCTGCACACGCTCGAGCTCGAACTGCGCAGCGGCCTGATCGAGATCGTCAGGCTGCCCACGGGCCCCGTCATGCGCACCTGGAACCTGACGCACGTGCAGTCGAAAATGCTCTCGCCGGCAGCCGAGGCGCTGCGCTACTTCATCCTCGAGCACGGCGAGGCCTACCTCGCCGAGCACGACCGGCAGTGGCTGCCGCCCGCGCCTGGGCCGCAGACGCGCTCGCGGCGCCGGGCGCGACGCCGGGCGG
>JBBIPS010000170.1:0-6895 GCA_037442725.1 Burkholderiales bacterium
GCGGCGGCGCGGCGCCGACCCAGCCCACCAGCGCCGGCGCCCAGGCCGGTCGCGACACGCGCGGGCCGGGGTTCCAGTTCCAGCGCTGGCGCCACCAGACCCAACGTCCATAGTGGAAGGGCGCGAAGCCCCAGGGCGCCGCATCGACCCAGGTCCAGCCCCAGGGTGCGATCCAGGCCCACTGGCCGAAGCGATACGGCGCCCAGCCCGGCGGCACCGCCGCCGGGATCCACAGCGGGCCCCATTCGGGATGGTTCTCCCAGCGGCCATGGCGGTCGAGGTCTTCCCAGCCGACCATCTCGGGCGAGACGTAGCGCATCGCCGCGGCGCGCTCGGCGTCGCGTTCGTCGACGCTGGCCGCCGCGCCGAACCACGCGGCAAAGTCGTCATGATCGATGTCGAGCCAGGTGTAGTGCGTGGCCTGCCCCGGGCCGGGCAGCCAGAGTTCGGCGCGCTGGCCGGCGCCGATGTCGAGCGTGCTGTCCACGCCCTCGAAGCGCAGCGCGCCGCGCCAGGCGGTGGCGCTGCTGGCGTCGGCGCGACGGTCGATGCGGTAGCGCCCGGTGCCCAGGGGTGCGAAGCGGCCCTCGCGCGTATCGATCACGGCCTGCGCCGCCGCCGCGCGATCGGTGACGTGCAGGCCGACGCTGCCGGCCTGCAGCGCGATCTCGATCGCGCGCTCGTCGAGCCGGCGCAACTCGATCTCGGTGGCGCCGGCCAGCCGCAGCGTCGTCGTGCCGATGCGCAACGCCGCGCGCGCCTGCACGTCCGTGGCCAGGCGGTCGCCGCGGGTCAGCGGGCGATTCGCTGGCGCGGCAAACCACTCGGCCTGCTCCGGGTCATAGAGCCAGACCGTGCCCTGCACGTCGACCAGCCGACCGACGCGCGCCGCGGGCTCGTCGTCCCACGCGGCGCGCGCCGGCAACGCGGCGAACGCGCAGAGCCAGCACAGAGCGACGAAGCGAACCAGCGATCGGGTCGGCATGGGATGGGCGGCGCGGCGGCGCGCTGTCACGGGCATGCGTGATTCAACGCCCGAGCGCCGGCAGCGGCTGACCGCGGCGGTGCCGCGGGCGGCCTGCGGCGCCGACGCCGGCACCGGTTCAGGCCTCGTCGCCCGCGCCGAGTTGCGGGAACAGCACGCTGGTGAATCCGAGCCGGGTCAGGTCGGTCATCCGCGTCGGATAGAGCCGGCCGACCAGGTGGTCGCACTCGTGCTGGACGACGCGCGCGTGGAAGCCTTCGGCCTCGCGCTCGATCGCGCGCCCGCGCTCGTCGACGCCGGTGTAGCGGATGCGGGCGTAGCGCGGCACGACGCCGCGCAGCCCCGGCACCGACAGGCATCCCTCCCAGCCGTCCTCCATCGCCTGGCCCAGCGGCGTGACGACCGGGTTGACCAGCACCGTCAGCGGCACCACCGGCGCGTCCGGGTAGCGTACGTTGTGGTCGAAGCCGAACACCACCAGTTGCAGGTCGACGCCGATCTGCGGCGCGGCCAGCCCGGCGCCGTCGGCCGCGGCCATCGTCTCCATCATGTCGCCCACCAGCGCACGCAGCGCCGGCGTATCGAACTCGCGCACCGGCTGCGCCACGCGCAGCAGGCGCTCGTCACCCATCAGCAGGATCTCTCGTACCGCCATCACCCACTCCGCTTCACTTGAATGCCATCGTCATTGCGCGGCGCCGAGCAGCGCGCGCAGCCCGGCTTCATCGAGCACCGCCACACCCAGCGCGTGCGCCTTGTCGAGTTTCGATCCGGCCTCGGCGCCGGCGACGACCCAGTGCGTCTTCTTCGACACCGACCCCGCCACCCTGCCGCCGGCCGCCTCGATCAGCGCCTTGGCCTCCTCGCGCGCCAGCGTCGGCAGCGTGCCGGTGAGCACCAGCGTCCTGCCGGCCAGCGGTTGCGGCGCCGAGTCGCGCGCTGCGCCAGCGTGCTCCGGCCAGGTGATCCCGGCGGCGCGCAACGCGCCGACCACCTCGAGGTTGTGCGCCTGCGCGAAGAAGGTGCGGATGCTCTGCGCCACGACCGGGCCGATGTCCGGCACCGCGGCCAGTTGCCCGGTGCCGGCGTCGATGATGCGGTCGAGCGCGCCGAAGTGCCGCGCCAGCGCCTTCGCGGTGGCCTCGCCGACGTGGCGGATGCCCAGCGCGTAGACGAAGCGCGCTAGCGTCGTGTGCCTGCTGCGCCCGAGCTGTTCGACCAGGTTGCGCGCGCTCTGCTCGCCCATCCGGTCGAGCGCGGCGAGCGTGGTCGCGTCGAGCCGGTACAGGTCGGGCAGCGTCTGCACCCGTCCGCCGTCGACCAGTTGATCGACGAGCTTGTCGCCCAGCCCCTCGACATCCATCGCGCGCCGGCTGGCGAAGTGCAGCAGCGCCTGCTTGCGCTGCGCGGCGCAGAACAGGCCCCCGCTGCAGCGGTGCTCGACGCTGCCCTTCTCGCGCAGCACCGCGCTGCCGCACACCGGGCAGGCCCGCGGCATGCGGAAGTTGGGCACGTAGCTCGCGCGCGCACCGGGCACGCGGGCGACGACCTCGGGGATGACATCGCCGGCGCGGCGCACGATCACCGTGTCGCCGATGCGCACGCCCTTGCGGCGCAACTCGAACAGGTTGTGCAGCGTCGCGTTGGCGACTGTCGTGCCGCCGACGAACACCGGTTCCAGCTTGGCCACCGGGGTCAGCTTGCCGGTGCGGCCGACCTGGACCTCGATCGCGTTCAGCCGCGTCATCTGCTCGTGTGCCGGGAACTTGTGCGCCACCGCCCAGCGCGGCTCGCGCGTGACGAAACCCAGTCGCTGCTGCAGGTCGAGCCGATTCACCTTGTAGACCACGCCGTCGATGTCGAACGGCAGCGCGTCGCGCCTTGCAGCGACGCTGCGGTGGAACGCGGCCAGCTCGTGTGCGCCGTGCAGCACCGCGCGCTCGGTGCACACCGGCAGCCCCAGGGCGGCCAGCGCGTCGAGCAGCGCGCTGTGCGTGGCCGGCAGCGGCCAGCCGCGCGTCTCGCCCACGCCATAGGCGAAGAAGCTCAGCGGTCGCTGCGCCGCGACCGCCGGGTCCAGCTGGCGCACCGCACCGGCGGCGGCGTTGCGCGGGTTGACGAAGGTCTTGCGGCCGTGCTCGCGCTGGCGCTCGTTCAGCGCCTCGAAGTCATCACGGCGCAGGTAGACCTCGCCACGCACCTCGAGCACCGGCGCGTCGCAGCCAGCCAGCCGCAGCGGGACCTGGCCGCCCGCGCCCGGGTGGCCGCGCACGGTGCGGATGTTGCCCGTCACGTCCTCGCCGGTCTCGCCGTCGCCGCGCGTGGCCGCCTGTACCAGCACGCCGTGCTCGTAGCGCAGGTTGATCGCCAGCCCGTCGAACTTCAGCTCGGCGGCGTACTCGAGCGGCGCGTCGCCATCGGCAAGCGCCAGCTCGCGGCGCACGCGTTCGTCGAAGGCCGTGGCGCCGCTGTCCCCGGTGTCGGTCTCGGTGCGGATGCTCAGCATCGGCACCGCGTGGCGCACCGGCTCGAAGCCGGCGAGCACCTTGCCGAGCACACGCCGGGTCGGCGAATCCGGCGTGAGCAACTCGGGATGCGCGGCCTCGATGGCCTGCAGTTCGCTGAACATCCGGTCGTACTCGGCATCCGGAATCTCGGGCGCGTCGAGCACGTAGTAGCGCTGCGCGTGGTGCTCGAGCTGGCGCCGCAGCCAGGCCGCGCGCGTGGCCGCGTCGGCGCTGGTTGCAATGCCGGGATCGCGGGACATGATGGCAGTGTAGAGGCGGCTTGCTGCCGCGACGCAGGTGCTGCGGCCGCGGCCTGCGCTGGGGTGTTCGTCGCGGCGCGCGTCGACGCCGGCAGATGGATGAGGCTTGCGCCGTCGTCGGTCGACCGCCCCGACGTTCAGGCCCAGGCACTCCAGGCCGGTCTGCCTCGACCGACGCCCATCGCCAGCGTGCGGCATGAGCGCGTGAGCGGCGGGCCTGCAGACGACGAACAAGCCTTGTCCGGCGCGTGGCACACGGCCGCAACGAAGCGCATTCGTTGCGGCCGGGCGCGCCTGGTCCCCCGCCGCGCTCAGCTGAACAGCCGTCGCGCCGCGGCCGATCCGGCGGCGAGGTCGTGCGCGTCGAGGGTGCGGTACAGCGTGGCGAGCTCTGCGTTGATGGCCGCGAAGGCGTGCAGCGTGATCGGTCGGCCCTGGTCGTCGGCCATTGTGGCGTCCATGTCGGCGGCCAGCGTGCGCGCGGCCTCGTACCAGGCCGGAAACGGCTCGGCGGCCTCGGGCGTCTGCGGCACGTCGAGCGACAAGGTCACGGCGCGCAGCGACGAGACCTGCGCCGCGTCGGCCAGCGCGGCCTGGGCGTCGAAGGCCAATACCAGCAGCGGCGGCGCGCCGTCCTCGGCGGCAGGCAGCACGAGCCGGCCCGGCAGCACGCCGGCGACGAAGCCGCGACGGCCTGCGCACTGCTGGATGTAGCCGATCGACCAGGCTGCGGCATTGGCGCGCAGCGTCACCGCGAGCTGTGCGTCGTGCGCGCTGGCGAAGCCGTCGAGCTCGCGCGCGCGAGTGACGACGTCGATCATGTCGGGCACCTCGACCCTGCCGCCGACGCCGTCGGCAAAGCCCTGCAGCTTCTGCACCCACTCGGAGAACTCGATCTCGTTGAGCGCGCCGCTGCGGTTGGCCATCTGCACGCCGGCCTGGAATTCGCTGTAGCGCTGGCCCGCGCCGGGCAGCTCCCAGGCGCCGGACTCGGCATTCAGCCCCTCGATCAGGAACGGCTTGCTGCCGGCGCGCCGCGTCGACGGCAGGTGGGTGAGCGCAAGCTCGCCGCTGACCGGGGTCTCGAGGGCGATGGGCGCAATGGCGTCGATCAACGGATCGAGCCGTGCGCCGGCGCGTCGCGGCGGAGGCGCGCGCAATTCGACGTCGACCGCGGCATCGGCCGCTGCGACCGCGCTGGCCACGCTGTCGCCACCCAGCACCGGATCGACGCGTGGCAGATCCGGCGTGCCATCGGCGCGGCGCGGGCGCGCCTGGCGTGCGCGCCAGGCGCCATGCACCAGCACGGCGGCCAGCACCAGCAGCGCCAGCACGGCCAGTGCCGTCATCAGGCTCATCACGCCGCCTCGGCCAGGTTGACGGCGGTTTCCATGTCGACGGTGACGATGCGCGAGACGCCCTGCTCCTGCATCGTCACGCCGATCAACTGCTCGGCCATCTCCATCGCGATCTTGTTGTGGCTGATGAACAGGAACTGCGTGCCCTTGCTCGACATCTCGGCCACCAGTTGCGCGTAGCGCTCGGTGTTGGCGTCGTCCAGCGGCGCGTCGACCTCGTCGAGCAGACAGAACGGTGCCGGATTGAGCATGAAGATCGCGAACACCAGCGCGATCGCGGTGAGCGCCTTCTCGCCGCCGGACAGCAGGTGGATGGTCGAGTTCCTCTTGCCCGGCGGCTGCGCCAGCACCTGCACGCCGGCGTCGAGGATCTCGTCGCCGGTCATCTGCAGCCGCGCCGTGCCGCCGCCGAACAGGATCGGGAACATGCGGCCGAAGTGCTCGTTGACCTGGTTGAAGGTGTTGCCCAGCAGCTCGCGCGTCTCGAGGTCGATCTTGCGGATCGCGTCCTCGAGCGTGGTGATGGCCTCCTGCAGGTCGGCGGTCTGCGCGTCGAGGAAGGTCTTGCGCTCGCGTGCCGCGCCGAGTTCGTCGAGCGCGGCCAGGTTGACCGCACCGAGCGCGGCGATGTCGCGGTTGATGCGGTCGATCTCGCCCTGCAGGCCCCAGAGCTTGACGCCCGCCGCCTCGATGCCGGCCCCCAGCGCGGGCAGGTCGACGCCGGCGGCGACGAGCTGCTCCAGGTACTGCGCGCCGCCGAGCTGCGCCGCCTGCGCCTCGAGCTGCAGCCGGGTGATCTGCTCGCGCTGCGGATCGAGGCTGCGCTCGATCGTCATGCGCTGTTCCTCGGCCTGGCGCAACCGCGCCGCGAGGTCGTCGTAGCTGCTGCGCTGCGCGCCCAGCGCGTGCTCGCGCTCGAGCTTCAACGCCAGCGCGGTCTGCAGCCCGGCCTGCGCCGCGGCGTCGTCGAGCGAGTCGAGGTCGAGCTCGAGCTGCTGGCCGGCCTGGGCATTGGCCTGGGCCTGCTGCTCGGCGGTCTGGATCGCGCGCTGCAACTCGGCGTGCCGGCTGGCCAGCGTGCGCGCCTGGAACTGCGACTCCTGCGCCTGGCGCTCGAGGCCGCGCAACTGCTCTCGCGCGTCGGCCAGCGTGCGTTCGGCGGCCAGTACCGCATCGTCGAGTTCGGCCTGGCGCTGCTGGGTGTCGGCGAGCTGCTGGTCGAGTTCGTCGAAGTGCGCCTCGGCGCCGGCGCGCCGCTCGTGCAGCAGCGCGAGCTGGGCGTCGATTTCGGCCAGTTCCTGGTCGAGCTGCCCGCGGCGCAGCTGCGTCGCCTCGGCCTGCTGCGACAGGCGCAGCAGTTCGACCTGCAGGCGGTGCGCGCGCGTCTGCGCCTCTGTGGCGTGCTGGCGCGCGCTGACCAGGCGCTGCGTGGCTTCGGTGCAGGCGGCTTCGAGCCGCACCAGCGCGCTGCGCGCCTCGTCGGCGATCAGCGTCTGCGCGCGCAACTGGCGTTCGAGGTTCTCGATCTCCTGCGCCCGTGCCAGCAGCCCCGACTGCTCGGAGTCCGGCGCGTAGAAGGCGACCGAATGCGCGCTCACCGCGTGGCCCTCGCGCGTCATGATCAGCTCGCCGTGGGCCAGGCCCGAGCGTGCCGCCAAGGCCTCGTCGATGCCGGCCGCCGTGTAGACGCCTTCGAGCCAGTCGTCGAGCAGGTGCGCCAGGCCGGCGCTGCGTTCGGCCTGGCCCAGTCGCAGCAGCCCGGCCAGCCGTGGCAGCGCGCGCATC
>JBBIPS010000171.1:0-6778 GCA_037442725.1 Burkholderiales bacterium
CTCGGCCAGCCGCCGGGCGACGCGGCCGCGGCGGCGGCGGTCGATGCGCGCGCCGGCGTGCAGCGCGGCCAGGTAGTCCTCGCCGACGAAGGATTCGGCCGCGGCGCGCGCCGCCTCGGGCGAGGCGCCGAGCGCACCCTTGAGCCGCCCGTGGTACTGCGCGACGTTGGCGAACGCCGGCAGGTACAGCGCGTACGGCAGGTCGTTGCGCGGCGTGAACTCGAGGCTCTGCAGGTCCATCGCACACGACACCAGGACCAGGCGGTCGATGGCCAGCCCGAGGTCGAGCATCTTGTCGACCAGCGCTGCGGCACGCGTCGTGCCGTAGCTCTCGCCGGCCATCACCAGCGGCGCGCCGAAGCGGCCGTTGGCGGCCAGCCAGGCGCGCATCGCCTCGGCCAGCGCGTCGACGTCGCCATCGACCGACAGCAGCGTCCTGCGTGCCTCGTCGCCGACCGCGATCGACCAGCCGGTGTGCGGCGGATCGATGAACACCAGGTCGAAGTGCTCGAGCCAGGTCAGCGGGTTGTCGACCAGCGCGTACGGCGCGGCGGGCATCGAGCCGTCGTCGTTGGCGCGCACGCGCCGCGGGCCGAGTGCACCCAGATGCAGCCAGACCGACGACGAGCCGGGGCCCCCGTTGAAGGCGAAGCACAGCGGTCGCGGCGCGGGTGTCGTGCTGGTCACCGTATAGGCGATCGTGAACACCGCCGCCTGCGGCTCGCCGCGCTGTGCGCCGATGCCGCCGGTGGTCACCGGGACGAACGCGGCACGCACGCCGTATTCGAGCCGCCGACCGCTGGCCAGCGTGACCGCGCCGCTGCCGAGCACCGGCGCGCGCGCCAGCAACTGATCGACCTTCTCGCGCTGGCGCTTCCTGTCGGCCTCGGATTCGGGCTCGGGGGCCGGCCTGGCCGTCGTGCTGTCGCTCAATGCGGTCTCCTCGCGGTCCGATGGGTCAGACCAGGTACTGCGCGTAGCGCGCCAGGTCGACGTTACCGCCGCTGACGATCACGCCGACGCGCGCGCCGCGCAGGTCGAGCACGCCCTCGAGCAGCGCGGCGGCGGCCAGGCAGCCGGTGGGCTCGACGACCTGCTTCATGCGTTCGGCAAAGAACCTCATCGTCGCCACCAGCTGCGCGTCGCTGACGGTGACGATGCGCTCGACCAGCGCCTGGATGACGGGGAATGTGAGCTTGCCGCTGGCCTGCGTCTGCGCGCCGTCGGCGATCGTCTGCGGCACGGCGATGCGCACGATCCGGCCGCGCGCCAGGCTCTGCTGGGTGTCGTTGCCGGCCTCGGGCTCGACGCCGATCACCTTGACGCCGGGCAGCCGGTGCCGCGCCGCGACCGCGCAGCCCGAGATCAGGCCGCCGCCGCCGACGCACACCAGCAGCGCATCGAGCGTGCCGACCGCGTCGACCAGCTCGAGCGCGGCCGTGCCCTGCGCGGCCATCACGTGCGGATGGTCGAAGGGCGGCACGAGCGTCATGCCGCGCTCGGCGGCGATGCGCGCGCCGATCGCCTCGCGGTCCTCGCCGAAGCGGTCGTAGAGCACCACCTCGCTGCCCGGCTGCCCCTGCTGATAGCCGCGCGTGGCGGCGAGCTTGGGTGCCGGCGCGTCGGTGGGCATCACCAGCACCGACGGCATGCCGAGCAGCCGCGCCGCCAGCGCGATGGCCTGCGCGTGGTTGCCCGAGCTGAACGCCAGCGCGCCGGCGCGGCGCTGCTCGGGCGTGAACTGCGCCAACGCGTTGTACGCGCCGCGGAACTTGAACGCGCCCATGCGCTGCAGGTGCTCGGCCTTGAAGAACACCTGCGCGCCGCAGCGCGCGTTGGCGGTCCGTGAGGTCAGCACCGGCGTGCGATGCGCCACGCCCTGCAGGCGCGCCGCGGCGGCCTCGATGTCGGTGAAGGTGATGGCAAGCGACGTCATGGTCGCAAGCATAACGGGGCCGGACTGTCGACCGACCGCCCTTATGCTCGCCGGGCAGGCCCGGCAGCGGACCCTGCCGCCGCGCCCCAGCCCCGGCCGATCCATGCCCGGATCTACACCGGCCCGGCAATGGCCGACCGCCCGAATTCAGCGTTGCTCGACTGCGGTCGCCTGGCCTGCAGGACGGCCCGGTCGCATCAGCTGTGCACGGCTACTCAAGCGCGTCTTCGACATCGACATGCAGCACCGCCCGAACTGCGGCGGGGATAAGCTCAAGATCATCGCGGCCATCCTCGAGCGGGCGGTCATCGAGAAGATGCTCGCTCACTCGGGACTGGCTCCGAAGTCACCGCCCAGGAGCCGCGCGCACGAGGCGGAGCAAGACTTCGCAACCTGAGCCACGGCAGCCACGTCGCAGACAACTTCGACCGCTTTAGTTCGGTCTTCATCGACAACGTCAACCACGAGGAAAACCAGCCCGCGCACCTGACGCTCAGGGATGCGTCGGTGCCGGTGGTGGTGAACCTCGCAGAATGCGCCGGGCGCGCGGAGCGCTACTGCCCGGCCGGGGTGTACGAGTTCGTCACGAGCGACGACGGCAGCGACCGGCTGCAGATCAATGCCTCGAATTGCGTCCACTGCAAGACCTGCGACATCAAGGACCCGACGCAGAACATCGCCTGGGTCACCCCCAAGGGCGGCGGCGGGCCGAATTCCGCCGGGATGTGGGGCGCGCCCTTCGCGGGCCGTGCGGGGCCGCCCGAACGCACGGGTGGTGCGCCCGGCCGTCTGTCCTGGGCAGCTCGGCCGTCAGGACGCCCCCCGCCAACGGCGACGCGCCGCGAGGAACACCGCGCCGAACCCCAGCAGCATCATCGCGTAGGTCGCAGGCTCGGGAATCGCCGCCGTCTGGAATTCGACGGCGTTGGCCAGATAGTGGACATACAGCGGCTGGCCGTCGAAGCTGCTGACAACGCTTCCGTCGGCTAAGCCGGCAAACTCGCCGGTCAATCCGCCTGCAGACGTCAGGAAGGTGAAGCTCTGGCCGGGCTCGAGCATGAAGCCATCGCCCAGCGCGACCCCGAGCGTACCGCCCAGCGTCGCCAGGCCCGATACCTGCATCACGTCGAATTGACCGGGCACCAGCCCGGCGATGTCGATGGTCGTACGGGCGGTCGACCCGAGCGTCAGGTTGCCGCCGTACGTCACGATGGCCGCGCTGTTGCCGGGACGAAGGTCGCCGAGAGCGACCACTTCGCCGCCGCCGCTGAACCCACCGCCGCCGACGAAGGCGCCGAAAAGCGTCGCCGACGACGAGGTTGGAACGACGAGCGAGCCATCCTGCGTCAGGTCGTCGTAGAACGTCGCCGTGGTGCGCGCTCCGAGGGCGATCGCGCCGACGTTGTCGATCTTGCCGTAGACATCCGAAGTGCCGCTGCTCAGGCCGAGCGAACCGCTATTGACGAGGCCACCGTCGAATCGCAGCACGGCGTCGCGGCCGCTGATCAGTCCGGTGCCAGACCCGTTGAACAGTGGCGCGCCAAAGGCCAGTTCGCCTCCGACCACGTCGATCAGGCCGGCATTGAAGTGAGGATTGACGCTGGTGAATTCGATGCGCTTTCCCGCGCCGACACTGACACGGCCGCCGGGCAAGTTGTTCAGGCTCGTGTCGACCTGGGCGCTGCCCCGCACCACGCCACTGTTGTCGAGCTGGCCGGCACGGAGCACGTTGGCCGGGCCCAGTTCGATCGCGCCGCGCGACTGCACGGTGGCGACTCCGGTGATCTGCAGGTCGGCCGACGAAGACAGGTCGAGCACCGCCACCCCCGACGACTGCGCACCGACGGTCAACGCCGATACCGTCGTGTTGCTCGTCGGGCCGCTGACGATCAGGCCACCGAGAGGATCGATCGCCACCTGGCTCAGGGTTCCGGGAACGAGCGCCGGGCTCCAGTTCGCGGCCACACCCCATTGGCCGCTCTGGGCATTGGACCAGTGCATGGCCAGCGGACTGACCGTGAAATCCAGAAAGGCCGGGCGCAGGATGTCGGGGTTCGGACGCACGCTGAAGCTGGTGAGCGTCAGGCCGGAGAAGAGACTCGACACGTTCACATCGAACGATCCGCCGATCGCACGCGTGCCCAGCGATGTGCTGCCCAGGAAGCCCTCGATCAGGCCTTCGCCCAGCACACCGTTGCCATTGCTGTTGATGAGAGCGTACTGGTGCAGCGTGACGCCGGTCAACGAGGCGCCGTCGGTGGCGGCGAAGTAGATGCGTTCGGTTCCGTCGATGACGCTGTCGCTCGACCCGCCTTGCACGCCAAGGCCGTTGAAGTTCAGGAAATAGAGGTTCCCCGCAACGCCCGGCGAGCTTTGCGCCGTGATGTGCAGGTCACTCTCGACCCACTGGGAGGTCGCAAAGGTGCCCTTGTCGTAGAAGTTGACGGTGGCTGCAGCAGCAGCGGCGGCACCCAGCATCAGCGGCAGCGTCGCTGCGACGACCCTGTACTTGCGCACGACATCCCCCGATCGAACGACGGACCGCTGGACTTCGCATCGACGCGACGCGGCCGCGGCCACTCGATCCACCGTATCAGGGCTCCTACACTGCCGATTGACTGCACTCAACGCGATGGCGCGGCGTGACCGGCAGGCACCGCCGATTCGGAGATCGAACGGGACCAGCTTTCGACCGCGTCCGCCGGTCGACCTGCCCGCCCGTGCCGAGGGGCACGAACGGGGCCCGGCGGCGATGGTCTCGAGGCCGAAGTCGTCGAGCCTTCTGATCCGGCACTCGCCGGCCGCCAGTGGCGTCCTGGTCGTTCTCTGGCTCTCCCATCGTCGGGCGCGCCTCTCACCGCCTCGCAGTTCGGACCACCCAGCCCTGGAGCACCTTCCGCCATGACCCGCGTGTTCAATTCCAGTGCCGGCCCGGCCGCCCTGCCCGAGCCGGTGCTGCGCTGGGGCGAACGACGGCAGCGGGTCGCAACCGGCCAGCCCCGCGTCGACGTCCAATGGCCACGGCCAGCCGCATGGCCGACCTGCGGCGACGTCGGTCTGCTCTGCAGCGACGGGACGCCGGCCGGCGCTCGCCACAACCGCAATTCGGCGCCTGCTCTGATCAGGTCCCGGCCTCGCGCTCCTGCAGCAGCCGCCACATCACCTTGCCCGCACCGGACTTGGGCAGCGCATCGACGAACTCGACGCTGCGCGGTACCTTGTAGGCCGACATGTGCTGGCGCGCCCAGTCGATGATGTCCTGCCCGGTGGTCCGCCCGCGCGCCTCGGCGCGCAGCACCACCACGGCCTTGACGGTCTCGCCGCGGTAGGCGTCGCGGCTGGCGATGATGCAGGCCTCCTGCACCGCCGGGCACTTGAACAGCATCAGCTCCACCTCGCTCGGCCAGACCTTGAAGCCGCTGGCGTTGATCATGCGCTTCAAGCGGTCGGTGATGAAGAAGTAGCCCTCGTCGTCGACGCGACCGAGGTCGCCGGTGCGGAAGAACGGCCTGCCGTCGATCTCGATGAAGGCCGCCTTCGTGGCTTCGGGGTGGCCCCAGTAGCCCTTGAAGACCATCGGCCCGTTGGTGACGATCTCGCCCACCTCGCCGGCGCGCAGCTCGGCCAGCGTGTCGGGGTCGACGATGCGCGATTCGGTACCGAAGATCGGGATGCCCAGGCACTGCAGCTTGGCGCGCTCGGGTGGGTTGGCGTGTGTCGGCGCGGCGGTCTCGGTCAGCCCGTAGCCCTCGGCGAAGGTGATGCCGAACTCGCGCTGCAGCCGCTCGGCCACCGCCTGCGGCATCGCCGCGCCGCCGCCCGACAGGTAGCGCAGGCTGGACAGATCGAAGCTCGCGACATCGGGGCTGCCGAACAGGTCGATGATCATGGTCGGGATGCAGGTCCAGTGCGAGACCTGGTGGCGCGCGATCAGACGTCCGGCCAACTCGCGATCCCAGCGCGGCAGGATCACGCTGGTGGCGCCGCTGGCCACCGAGCCGAGTACGCCGTAGACGAAGCCGGTGATGTGGAACATCGGCACGACGGCCAGGCTCACGGTCTCGGCGCCGCCGTGGCCCCACTGGGCGCCGCCGATCGCGTTGTGCATCAGCGTGCGGTGCGTGTGGATGCAGCCCTTGGGCCGGCCGGTGGTGCCCGAGGTGTAGGGCAGCAGCGCCATGTCGTCGAGCTGCGCAGTGTGCGGCCCGGGCGCGTGGCCGGCGGTCAGGGCATCGACCCAGCGCGTCGCCCCCTGCGGCAGCGGCGGGTCGGCGCGCAGCCACGCCAGCACCGCATCGGTCGGTGCCTCGGCGGGGTCGAGTTCACCCGCGGGCAGGGCGTCGCTGTAGCGCGTGGCAACGAGGTGGCGCAGGCGCCCGGCCGCGGGTTGCTGCGCATCGGCTTCGGCGACGACGGCGGCCAGGTCCGCGCTCGTCAGCGCGACGCGTGCACCCGAGTCGACGATGACATGGTGCAGCTCGTCGGCCTTGTTCATCGGGTTCACCGGCACCACCACGGCATCGGCGCGCAGCACCGCGTGCACCGCGACGACAAACTGCGGGCAGTTCTGCATCAAGACGATCACCCGGTCGCCCCTGGCCACGCCGTGCGCCTGCAGCCAGCCGGCCAGCGCCTCGGCCTGCGCCTGGAGTTCGGCGTAGTCGAGCGCCCGGCCGAAGAAGAGATAGGCCGGCTTGCGCGGATAGCGCCGGGCCGAGACCTCGAGGTTGAACCACAGGCTGGTCTCGGGCAGCACCAGCTGGCGCGGCAGGCGCCGGGGCCAGACGGCGTGGGGGGCAGGGCGGGGCAAGGCGGTCATCGGTGCGCGGCAGGTGGCGGGGA
>JBBIPS010000172.1:0-6739 GCA_037442725.1 Burkholderiales bacterium
TGCTCTTCCGATCTCGGGGTTGGTGCTGGCCATCATGCAGGCCGAGTCGAACTTCGACGCCGCGGCGGTGTCGCCGCGCAATGCGCAAGGGCTGATGCAGCTGATCCCCGACACCGCAGCGCGCTTCAACGTGCGCAACCCGTTCGATCCGGCGCAGAGCATCCGCGGCGGCATGGCCTACCTGCGCTGGCTGCTGGCTTACTTCGAGGGCGACGTCGCACTGGTGGCCGCGGCCTACAACGCCGGCGAGCGCAGCGTCGAGCGCTACCGCGGCGTGCCGCCGTACGCCGAGACGCGCGCCTACGTGCGGCGGGTGCTGCGCAGCGTCGGCGCACTCGTGCTGCCGTTCGACGCCAGCGTCACGCCGCCGTCGCCGCAGCTGCGCCACATCCGCTGATCGTTGCCGCGGGAGATCTACGACTACTTCGACAGCCTGATCGACGCGATCAGGGGGGTCGGCCAAGCCTACGACCTGGCGCACCAGCAGCCGACGTCGGTGACCGCGGAGGGCTTCACGGAGACCTTTGGTTGCCTGCCGAGCCTGTCCGACAGTTGCACCCAGCTGAACTACGCCAACGGGTTCGAGAACGTCTCGGGCGGCAACGTCAGCTTCACGGTGTTGATCCTGGTGCGGACCGGCGGGCCGCAGCCGCAGGTGGGGTCGCTGCTGACCAGCTTCGCACCGGGGACCTGACCACCTGCAGTCGGGTGCAGGCAGCCCTGGTTGCGGGTCGAGGTTCGCAACCGCGGTTCAGGCTGCCGCGGCAATCACGCCGCCGCCAAGGCACACGTCGCCGTCGTACAGCACCGCCGACTGCCCTGGCGTCGCGGCCCATTGCGGCTGCTCGAAGTGCAGCGCGAAGGTGGCGGCGCCGGTCGGCTCGAAGCGGCACGCCGAGTCGGCCTGGCGATAGCGCGTCTTGGCGGCGTAGCTGCCGGGCGCCGGCGGCGCGCCAGCGATCCAGTTCGCATCGTCGGCCGTCAACGCCATCGACTGCAGCCACGCGTGCTCATGCCCCTGCACGACGAGCAGGGTGTTGCTGGCGAGGTCCTTGCGCGCGACGTACCAGGGCGCGTGGTTGCCGCCGCCGCGCGCCGCGCCGCGCTCCCTGATGCCGCCGATGCCCAGGCCCTGGCGCTGGCCGAGGGTGTAGAACGACAGGCCGACATGCCGGCCCAGGGTGCGACCGCGATCGTCCCGGATCGGCCCGGGTTCGTGGCTCAGGTAGCGGTTCAGGAACTCGCCGAACGGCCGCTCGCCGATGAAGCAGATGCCGGTCGAGTCCTTCTTGCGCGCATTGGGCAGGCCAATCTCGGCGGCGATGCGCCGCACCTCGGTCTTGCGCAACGCGCCGATCGGGAACAGCGTCCTGCTCAACTGCGTCTGGTTCAGCCGGTGCAGGAAGTAGCTCTGGTCCTTGGCCGGGTCGAGTCCCTTCAGCAGTTCATGCCGCTGCGCCGTGGTGTTGAAGCGGACCCTGGCGTAGTGTCCGGTGGCGATGCGCTCGGCGCCCAGGCGCAGCGCGTGGTCGAGGAAGGCCTTGAACTTGATTTCGGCGTTGCACAGCACGTCGGGGTTGGGCGTGCGGCCGGCGCGGTACTCGCGCAGGAACTCGGCGAAGACGCGGTCGCGATATTCGGCGGCGAAGTTGACGTGTTCGATCTCGATGCCGATCACGTCGGCCACCGCCGCGGCGTCGACGAAATCGACATTCGACGAGCAGTACGCGCTGTCGTCGTCGTCCTCCCAGTTCTTCATGAAGATGCCAACGACCTCATGGCCCTGCCTCTTGAGCAGCCACGCGGTGACGGCCGAGTCGACGCCACCCGACAGTCCGACGACGATGCGCTGGGGCTTTGCCATGCCGGAATTATCCGGTGCCGGTTGCGATGGTCTGCCCGCGGTCCGGCTCCGTCGCAGTCCCGGTGTGGCTTCCGCATCGACCGCCGATGGCCGGGAATTCCGGGCCAAGTTTGACTTGAGGCAAGATCGGAGGTCCGGTCCGGGGCGGCAGCGGTGCCGGCTCGGTTAAGCTGTTTCGTTGAGCTGCACCAGCGCGGCGAGGAGGGTTTGCATGTTGATCGGAGTACCGCTCGAGACGGTGGCGGGTGAGACCCGTGTGGCCGTGACGCCCGAGACGGCCAAGAAGTTGAAGGCCCAGGGCCATACCGTCCGGGTGCAGTCGGGCGCCGGCGTTGCCGCCAGTGCGACCGACGCGGCCTACTTGGCCGTGGGCGCCGAGGTCTGCGATCGCGCTGCGGCGCTGTCGGCCGACCTGGTGCTCAAGGTGCGTGCACCGCAGGCCGACGAGCTCGGCCTGATGAAATCCGGCGCCGCGCTCGTCGGCATGCTCAACCCGTTCGACAAGGAAGGGCTGGCGGCCATCGCCGGCGCCGGTCTGACCGGCTTCGCGCTCGAGGCCGCGCCGCGGACCTCGCGCGCGCAGAGCATGGACGTGCTGTCGAGCCAGGCCAACATCGCCGGCTACAAGGCGGTGATCATGGCCGCCGATTGCTACCAGAAGATCATCCCGATGCTGATGACGGCGGCCGGCACGGTCAAGGCCGCGCGCGTCGTGATCCTCGGTGTCGGGGTGGCCGGGCTGCAGGCCATCGCCACCGCCAAGCGCCTCGGCGCTGTGATCGAAGCCTCCGACGTGCGGCCTTCGGTGAAGGAGCAGGTCGAGTCGCTGGGCGCCAGGTTCATCGATGTGCCTTACGAGACGCCCGAGGAGAAGGAAGCTGCCGAAGGCGTCGGCGGTTATGCACGGCCGATGCCGCCGAGCTGGCTCGAGCGCCAGAAGGTCGAGGTGGCCAAGCGCGTGGCCGCGGCGGACATCGTCATCTCGACCGCGCTCATCCCGGGTCGACCGGCGCCGGTGCTGGTGACCGAGGAGATGGTCAAGGCGATGAAGCCGGGCTCGGTGATCGTCGACCTGGCGGCCGAGCGCGGCGGCAACTGCCCGCTCACCGAGGCCGGCAAGACGGTGGTCAAGCACGGCGTCACGCTGGTCGGCGAGACCAACCTGCCCGCGCTCGTCGCAGCCGATGCCAGCGCGCTGTACGCGCGCAACGTGCTCGACTTCCTCAAGCTCGTGCTGACCAAGGACGGCGGCTTCAACGTACCCATGGACGACGACATCGTCGCCGCCTGCCTGATGACTCAGGGCGGCCAGGTCGTGCGCAAGTAGGCAAGAACACAGTCAGAGGAATCGAGCATGGAAATCGTCAATCACACGATCACCAACCTGATCATCTTCGTGCTGGCCATCTACGTCGGCTACCACGTCGTCTGGACGGTCACCCCCGCGCTGCACACGCCACTGATGGCGGTGACCAACGCGATCTCGGCGATCGTCATCGTCGGGGCGATGCTGGCCGCGGCGCTGACCGAAACCGGACTGGGCAAGACCATGGGCGTGCTGGCCGTGGCGCTGGCCTCGGTCAACATCTTCGGTGGTTTCCTCGTCACGCGACGGATGCTCGAGATGTTCAAGAAGAAGGACAAGAAGCCCGCCGCGGCGAAGGAGGCCTGAGCATGAGCATGAACCTCGTCACGCTGCTCTACCTGTTTGCCAGCGTCTGTTTCATCCAGGCCCTGAAGGGCCTGTCGCACCCGACGACGTCGATCCGCGGCAACCTGTTCGGCATGGTCGGCATGGCCGTGGCGGTGCTGACCACGGCCGCGCTGATCGTCAAGCTTGCCGGCGGCAGCGCCTTCGGCATGATCTGGGTGCTGCTCGGCCTGCTTGCCGGCGGCGCCTACGGCGCCTACCGCGCCAAGACGGTCGAGATGACCAAGATGCCCGAGCTGGTGGCTTTCTTCCACAGCATGATCGGCCTGGCCGCGGTGTTCATCGCGGTGGCGGCGGTGGCCGAGCCGTATGCCTTCGGCATCGTCGCCAAGGGCGTGCCGATCCCGAGCGGCAACCGCTTCGAGCTGTTCCTGGGCGCGGCCATCGGCGCCATCACCTTCAGCGGTTCGGTGATCGCCTTCGGCAAGCTCTCGGGCACCTACAAGTTCCGCCTCTTCAAGGGCGCGCCGGTGGTATTCCCCGGCCAGCACAAGCTGAACCTGGTGCTCGGCCTGGCCACCATCGGGCTGGGCCTGACCTTCATGATGACCGAGAGCTGGCTGGCCTTCTTCGCGATGCTGGCGCTGGCCTTCGTGATGGGGGTGCTGATCATCATCCCGATCGGCGGCGCCGACATGCCGGTGGTGGTCTCGATGCTCAACAGCTACTCGGGTTGGGCGGCGGCCGGCATCGGCTTCTCGCTCAACAACAGCATGCTGATCATCGCCGGCTCGCTGGTGGGCTCGTCGGGCGCGATCCTGAGCTACATCATGTGCAAGGCGATGAACCGCTCGTTCTTCAACGTCATCCTCGGCGGCTTCGGCGGCGACTCGGGCCAGGCAGCCGCCGGCGCGCAGGCGCAGCGCTCGGTCAAGAGCGGCAGCGCCGACGACGCGGCGTTCGTGCTCGGCAATGCCGAGACCGTGATCATCGTCCCCGGCTACGGTCTCGCGGTGGCACGCGCGCAGCACGCGGTCAAGGAGCTGGCGGCCAAGCTGACCGAGAAGGGCGTGACCGTGAAGTACGCGATCCACCCGGTGGCCGGGCGCATGCCGGGGCACATGAACGTGCTGCTGGCCGAGGCCGAGGTGCCGTACGACCAGGTCTTCGAGATGGACGACATCAACGGCGAGTTCGGCCAGGCCGACGTGGCCATCATCCTCGGTGCCAACGACGTCGTGAACCCGGCCGCGCACACCAAGGGCAGCCCGATCTACGGCATGCCGATTCTCGAGGCCTTCAAGGCCAAGACCGTGATCGTCAACAAGCGCTCGATGGCCGCCGGCTACGCGGGTCTTGACAACGAACTGTTCTACATGGACAAGACCATGATGGTCTTCGGCGACGCCAAGAAGGTGGTCGAGGAGATGGTCAAGGCGATCGACTGACGATTCGACACCGGGGCCGCCCCGACGAGTCCGAGGGACTCGCTCGCGGGGTTGGCTGAACAGACAGCCGGGCAGTTCGCGGCAGCCAATTCGATCGCGGCTCCCGCGTTTTCCAGCCGACCGGCGTGACCCTCGCCGTCCGCCTCGACGGACGGCTCGAACCTCCGCCCGGCAGTCGGAAGCGCCCGGGCGCCTCCAGTTGCCGAATCCAGGCGGCCAGGCTGCTTCTGCATCGAATCGCGCAAGCGCCGCCTTGGACGATCGCGCCACCGGCGCAGCGAAGGCGCGCATCGACGCCGACGCAAGGCGAGCGCCATGGGCTGGGTGCTCCGCACCGCGGATCGAGAGGACGCCGGGGCCATGCCGGCAGTTCCTGCATCGCCGTCGTGCTATCGAATGCCCTGATCGCCGCCGCGTCAGCCGTGGGTCAGAATCCGAGCCTGTTGCGGAGCGGCCCATGGAGAAGATCTGGTTGAAGCAGTACCCCGCCGGCGTGCCGGCGGAGATCGCCACCGACGTCTATCCGTCGCTGGTGGCGCTCGTCGACGAGAGTTTTCGCAGGCACCGCGACCAGCCGGCCTACAAGTTCATGGGCCGCACCATCCGCTTCACCGAAATCGACGACGCCTCGCGCGCGCTGGCGGCCTGGCTGCAGGCCAGCGGCCTCGAGCGTGGCGACCGCGTCGCGATCATGATGCCCAACGTGCCGCAGTACCCGGTGGCGGTGGCGGCGATCCTGCGCGCCGGGCTGGTGGTGGTCAACGTCAACCCGCTGTACACGCCGCGCGAGCTCGAGCACCAGCTCAAGGACTCCGGCGCCAAGGCGATCGTGATCCTCGAGAACTTCGCCACCACGCTGCAGCAGGTGCTGGCCGCGGTGCCGACCCGGCAGGTGCTTCTGGCGTCGATGGGCGACATGCTCGGGCTGGTCAAGGGCGCGCTCGTCAACCATGTGGTGCGGCGCGTGAAGAAGATGGTGCCGCCGTTCTCGTTGCCCGGCGCAACGCGCTTCAACGATGCCGTCGCACAGGGCCGGCGCATGACCTACACGGCGCCACGGGTCGGCCCGGAGGACATCGCGGTGCTGCAGTACACGGGCGGCACCACCGGCGTCAGCAAGGGCGCGGTGCTGCTCAACCGCAACCTGGTCGCCAACATCCTGCAGGCCGAAGCCTGGTACCAGCCGGCGCTCAAGAAGATCCCGGCCGGCGAACAGATCGTCACCGTCTGCGCGCTGCCGCTGTATCACATCTTCGGTTTCAACACGAACATGATGCTGGGCCTGCGCATGGGCGGCTGCAACATCCTGATCGCCAACCCGCGCGACATCCCGTCGCTGCTGAAGGACCTGGCGGCGCAGCCCTTCCACAGCTTCCCGGCCGTGAACACGCTGTTCACGGCGATCGCCAACCACCCGGACTTCGACAAGGTCGACTGGAGCCACCTGAAGATCTCGGTCGGCGGCGGCATGGCGGTGACGCAGGGCACCGCGCGGCTCTGGCTCGAGAAGACCGGCTGCCCGATCTGCGAGGGCTACGGCCTGTCGGAGACCAGCCCGTCGGCGACCTGCAACCCGGTCGACTCCACCGCCTACAGCGGCACCATCGGACTGCCGATGCCGAGCACCGAGCTCGCGCTGCTCGACGACGAGGGACACGAGGTGCCGCCCGGCACGCCGGGCGAGATTGCGATCCGCGGCCCGCAGGTGATGGCCGGCTACTGGCAGCGCCCCGACGAGACGGCCAAGGTGATGACGGCCGACGGGTTCTTTCGCAC
>JBBIPS010000173.1:0-6737 GCA_037442725.1 Burkholderiales bacterium
ATCGGCCGGCCGCTCGCCAAGCAGCAGGCGTCCGTGGAGCTCATCGGCACGCGCGATGAGGGACGCGCGAGCCGACCGCACGGCCGGACACGCCGGCGCGCCACGGGCGCTGCGCGGCGCACGCCGGCGCGCCACGCGCGGTGCATGAAGTGGACAGGCGGGACGGAGGCACGAACGCAGTGGTCGAACAGTGGGCCAGGCAGCGGGGCAACCGGGGCGGGGCAGACCGGGCGGCGGTGCGCCGGCACCCGCGGCGTGCCGCAAGTGCCAGCGGCCGCTTCGGTTCGTAGAATCGAGCGGATTATCCATGACCAAGACGCCGCAGCGATCTCGATGACAGCCTCGCCCGTCGTGCCTGACGCGGCACCCGAAGCCGCCGCCGCGCCTGTGACATGGCTCGATGCCTCGCGCGAGGCAGCCTTCCTGCGATGGTTCACCCCGCTGTGCGAGCAGCATGGCCTGGCCGCTTCGAGCCTGGCGCCGGCCTCGGCCGACGCGAGCTTCCGGCGCTATCTCCGCGTCCACGGCGCGGTGCGCTCGCTGATCGTGATGGATGCGCCGCCGCCGCAGGAGGACGTGCGAGCCTTCCTCGACATTGCCCGCCGCATCCATGCCGCCGGGCTCCATGCCCCCGAGGTGCTGGCTGCCGACGCGCACCAGGGCTTCGTGCTGCTCTCCGACCTGGGTTCGACGCTCTACCTCGACGCGTTGCGCGACGCCGGCGCCGCGCGCACCGACGCGCTGATGCGCGAGGCGCTGGCCGCGCTGGTGCGGTGGCAGCAGTGCGTCGACGCGACCGGCCTGCCGCGCTACGACGAAGCCCTGCTGCAGCGCGAGCTCGCACTGTTCCCCGAGTGGTGCGTGCAGCGCGAATATGGCATCACCTGGAGCCCCACCCAGCGCGACCAATGGCAGCGCCTGTGCGCATTGCTGGTCCGCAGCGCGCTGGCGCAACCGCGGGTGGCGGTGCACCGCGACTGGATGGCGCGCAACCTGATGGTCGCCGAGCCCAATCCGGGCATCCTCGACTTCCAGGACGCGGTCGTCGGCCCGGTGACCTACGACATCGCCTCGCTGCTGCGCGACGCCTTCATCTCGTGGGACGAGCAACGCGAGATCGACTGGGCCGCGCGCTGGTGGCAGCAGGCGCGCCAGGCCGGCGTGCTGGGCGAGCACGCGATGGCGAGCGACTTCGGCGAATGCTGGCGCGCGCTCGAATGGATGGGCCTGCAGCGCCACCTCAAGGTGCTGGGCATCTTCTGCCGCCTGAAGCACCGCGACGCCAAGCCGGTCTACGCCACCGACCTGCCGCGCTTCTTCGCCTACGCCGCCAGGGTCGCGCTGCGCTACCACGAGCTCCGACCCCTGCTGGCGCTGATCGAGCCGATGAGCGGGCCGCTCACCCGCACCGGCTACAGCCTGCGCTGAGGCGCACGCCGCCGCGGCACGGCCGCAGGCGCCACGGCGTTCAGGGGCGGACGCGCCGGTCCCTGGCCCCGTCGTGTTCGATCACAAGCGCAAAGCCATCAGCTTCTACCGCGACGTCAAGGACCATCGGCTGCGCCGCGGCGTGTGCACCCGCAGGCCGGAGCTGGTCACCGCCATCGATGAGCTCGACCCCGTCACGACGCCGGACCCAAGCCGCTCATCTGGACCAAGAGCGCTGCGCACATCCTGCAGAAGGTCGTCCGGGCGTGCGGTCGCTTGAGGTCCAAACAGAGTGCAACGCTGCAGTCTCGGCACCTCGCACCCGATGGCCCAGAAGTACCCGGAGAGTTCGCGCGCCACGGCCACCACGGCCTTGGTCTTCATCACCCGGCGCGCCACCAGGCGACGGAACTTGGCGTTCCGGCGCAACTGTGCTTTCCACGCGTGGTGGCCGACATTCATCTTGAGCGCGCAGTTCAGGATAGTTGACGCCGGGCAGCAGGGGAATCGGTCGGGCGGTGCAGAGGGCGTGATCGGTGGCGCTGCAGGCTTGCGGTGGGACACCGGGAAGGGCCTGCCGGGTCGATAGGCGTGCCGACTCGGCGGCGCGTCTTCCCGGGCCCGACCCGGGTGACGGGCTGAATCGAGGCACGACTACCGCCGCTTCAACCAGTCGATCAGCAGCGCGTTCACTTCGTCCGGGCGCTCCTGCTGGGTCCAGTGACCCACCCCGTCGAGCACGTGCCCTTCCACCCTCGGCGCGAACCTGCGCATCATCGCCACCGGATCGGCCACCGCGCCGAACAGCGTGGTCGCCGGATCGCGGGTCCCGCCGATGAACAGGCAGGGGCGCTCCAATTGCTTGCCCTGCCAGGGCTTCAGCCATTCGTAATCGCGCTCGTGGTTGCGGTAGCGGTTCAAGGGACCCCGAAAGCCCGAAGCCCTGAACTCGCCTTCGTAGTAATCGAGGTCGGCTTCGCTCAGCCAAGGCACCGGCCGCGGCTCGGGCAAACCCTCCAGGAAGGTCGCGCCCAGCCGCTTCGACCCATAGTCCCCCGGCGGGGCATCGCCGGAGATCGAATACATCATCCGCGCCACGAAATCGCGCAGATCCCGCTCGGCTTCGGCTTCGGCCACGCCCGGCTCCTGGAAATATTCCTGGTAGAAAAACCGCCCCTGGCTGGTGAAATGCTCGCGGAATACCTCGGTCAAGGGCCGCAGCGGCGCTCCCGCGAACGGCACGGAGAGCCCCGCCACCGCGCGGATCCGATCAGGGCGCGTGAAGGCCGTGTTCCAGACGATCGGCGCTCCCCAGTCATGTCCGATCAGCACCACCGGCTCGCCCGGCGAGAGTGCATCGGCGAGGCCGATCAGGTCGCCCGCGATCGCTTCGAGCGTGTAGTCCTCAATCCGCGGCGGCTTGTCCGAGCCGCCATAGCCGCGCACATCGATCGCGCAGGCGGTAAAGCCGGCCGCTGCGATCGGGCCGAGCTGGTGACGCCAGGAGTACCAGCTCTCGGGAAAGCCGTGGACCAGGATCGCCAAGGGGCCTTGCCCTTCGATGGCACAGCGCAGCCTGGCCTGGCCGCAATCGATCTGGCGGAATTGCATGGTCACCTCCAGTCCACGAAGCCGGCTTTCCTCATGCTCCGTCCCGCCTGCGCGAGATGAATGAACGTGCGACTTTCAGAAGCCGTCGGAAACGGTCGAAAGGCGTCGGACGGAGCAGACAGATGCTCCAGGCCAGGTCTGCTCGGGGCTGAAGTACCCGAAGCGGGCTTGTCGACGCGAATGGCTGTCGAGTCGTCAGGTCAGCGATCGTTCACGGGTCGCGATTCTGGCTCGAGTCTCGAGGGGTGGCCTCGACGCCAGGCGTGTCGTACGGTCACGGCGCGGAGCACCACCCCGGCTGCATGCTGGGCATTCCAGCCTGTGGCTTGTCTCCTTGGCGGCCGGCGTGGCTCTGGCGCCGTGCCATTGCCGTGCCGATTCGCGATCGATCGATGGCTTGCACGATGGGCTCCCGGCGGAGTGAGCCCGCACGGTCTCAAGCCCTGCGTCGCGCCTGGATCGCGCGGAGTGCCGCCTGCCTTCGAGCCACCGCCTGCGCAAGGCCTCCGACGGGTGCCACTGGGCGAGGTCCTGCCGCAGCTTCGGGGCGGCGACTCCGATGTTGCCCAACGTCGCCGATGGGTCGCAAGCAGGTGGTCCGTCGGCCTCGATCGAACGCAACACCGGAGGAGTCGGCGCAGCGCCGCCGCACGCGGACTCGCGCCTGCTCGCACGCAGCGGAGCCGGCCGGGCGACTCTCAAGGGTGCGCCGCGACCACCTGCGCCAACGCGGCGGTGAGTTTCTTGGCGTAGGGCACGTGCAGGAACTCGTTCGGCCCGTGCGCATTGCTGTTCGGGCCGAGCACGCCGCAGACCATCATCTGCGCGCGCGGGAAGCCCTGCTGCAGCTGGTTCATCAGCGGGATCGTCCCGCCCTGGCCGATGTGACCGACCGGTGCACCATAGTGCGCATGCGACGCGGCATCGAGCGCGCGTGCCAGCCAGGGCGACAGCGTCGGGGCGTTCCACCCCGTTGCGCCGAGCGCGTCGGCGGGGCCGTCGGGGGCGAAGCTGACGCGGGCGTTGTAGGGCGCGTCGTCCTCGAGCATCGCCTTGAGCCGCAGCGAGGCGGCATGGCCGTCGACCAGCGGCGGCAGGCGCAGCGACAACTTGAACGCGGTGGCCGGGCGCAGCACGTTGCCGGCGCCGGCCAGCCCGGGCACGCCCTCGACGCCGGTGACCGCCAGCGCCGGCCGCCAGGTGCGGTTGAGCAGCGCCTCGACCGGGTCGGTCGTCGTCGGCAGCGCAGTCGCGCCGTCGGCACCGCACGCCCACGGGAAGCGCCGCCACACCGCGTCGCCGAGGATCGCCGCGGCGGCGCGTGCCTGCTCGGCGCGCTCGGCCGGGATCGGGCAATGGAAGTCCTGCGGCAGCAACCGGCCGCTGCCGCTGTCCTCCAGCCGGTCGAGCAGATGGCGCAGGATGCGAAAGCTCGACGGCACGACGCCGCTGGCGTCGCCCGAGTGGATGCCCTCGGTCAGGATTTCGACCTCGAGCAGCCCCGAGACCAGGCCGCGCAGCGAGTTGGTGAGCCAGAGCCGGTCGTAGTTGCCGGCGCCCGAATCGAGGCACACCACCAGGCTGACGGCGCCGAGCCGGGGCCCGAGCGCATCGAGGTAGGCGCCCAGGTCGACCGAACCACTCTCCTCGCTGGTCTCGATAACGCCGACGATGCGCGGCCGTGGCAGTCCCTGCCGGTCGAGCGCCTCGATCGCGGTGGCGGCGGCGTAGACCGCATAGCCGTCGTCGGCGCCGCCGCGGCCGTAGAGCCGGCCGTCCTCGTACTTCGGCGTCCACGGGCCGAGGCCGCTGCGCCAGCCGCTGAACTCGGGCTGCTTGTCGAGGTGGCCGTACATCAGCACCGTGTCGCTGCTGCCCGGGCGCGTCGCCGGCACCTCGAAGAAGATCAGCGGCGTGCGGCCGGCGAGCCGGATCACCTCCAGCTGCAGCCCGGCAAGCCGGCGCGCCTCGACCCACCCCGCCGCGTCGCCGACGACGCGGTCGATGTGGCCGTGCGCGCGCCAGTCGGCATCGAACATCGGGCTCTTGGCCGGCACGCGGATGTACTCGATGAGCGCCGGCACGATCGCTTCGTCCCAGCGCTGGTCGACGTAGGCGGCGATGGCGCGGGACTGCTCGGGGTGCAGCGGCAGCATGGGATCACGGGCGTTCATGGCAGGACTCGATCGACGGTGAGCGGGCCAGTGTAAGTCGGGCCCATCGACGCCCCGTGTCGCAGGCACCGCGGCACCTGCGACACGCGCGACCGGGCCGTCGATGCACGCAGGCCCAGCCGCGACGACGCGCGCCGCCACCGCCGATGCAGCCGGGTTCAGCGGTCCCGGTGCGCCAGCCAGGCGTCGAGCGCGGCGAGCACCGCCGCCCGCTCAGGCTCGTTGAAGATCTCGTGGAACAGCGGGGCGAACGATTGCGCCGTCACCACGTCGGGCGGCGCTGCCGCGGCGAACGCGGCGCTGCCAGCCGGCGTGACGCAACGGTCGGCGCCGGCGTAGAGCAGCAGCGTCGGCACGCGCCAGCGCGGCGCGCTCTCGCGCACGCGCCGGCCGGCGTCGACGATGAAGCGCGCCAGGCGCGGCGTGATGCGGTCGTGCACCAGCGGGTCGGCGACGTAGGCCTCCACGATCGCCGGGTCGCGCGAGACCCAGGCCGGATTCAGCCCGTTGCCGAGCGCCAGGTTCGGCGCCAGCCGGCCGAGCACGGCCAGCAGAACCTTCTGCAACACGGTCATGCCGGGATCCATCGCCGGCGACGACAGCACCAGCGCATCGACCGGTCGCCACCACAGCGCCTTGTCCTGCACCAGGCCCTCGGCGACGAAACGCGCGGCGAGCAGCCCGCCCAGGCTGTGGCCGAGCAGCAGCAACGGCCCCGTCAGCGCCGGGCGCACCGCATCGATGACGCCGGCCAGGTCGGCGAGCAGGCTGTCCGGCGCGGCGATGGCGCCGCGCGCGCCGCCCGACGCGCCATGGCCGCGCTGGTCGTAGCCCACCACTGCCCAGCCGCGACGGTTCAGGTGGCGCGCCAGCGCTTCGTAGCGGCCGATGTGCTCGCCCAGCCCGTGCACGATCAGCAGCGTGCCGCGCGGCGTTCCGTCGCAGACCCACTGCCGCAGGTGCAGCGGCACGGCGTCGACGGTGAAATGCGATTGCACCAGCGCAGTGTAGACAAGCCCGCCGCACGCACCTCGGCTCGGGCCGCGGCGGGCGCGCAGGCGGGTGGCCAGCCGCCGGGATGCCAGGGCCGCGCTAGCGCGCCAGCAGCAGGTAGTCGAACAACTGCGCGCCGCCGGCGCCGCCCAACGGCACCAGCAGGCCGGTGAACAGGGGCTGGTCGAACAGGCCGGCGAATGCGCCCCGGCGTTCGTCGCCGACCGCGGCGATCAGCCGCTTCATCGGCTCGACCAGGCGAGCCCACTGAGGACCCGCACCGGCCAGCCAGAGCAGGTCGGCGTTCATGTGCCGCAGCGCGTGCTCGCGCGTGCGCTCGGCGCCACGCTTGAGCAGCAGCGCCAGCAGCACCAGCCAGACGAGATAGCCGCTGGCGGCCAGCGCGATCGGCGGCGTCAGGGCCCAGGCGTCGAACAGCCGGCTGCGCGCCACCAGCAGCAGCGCCACCACCGCCAGCGGCCCGACGATCAGCGGCGCGACCACCGCGGTGCGTCGCGCCACCAGTTGCAC
>JBBIPS010000174.1:0-6724 GCA_037442725.1 Burkholderiales bacterium
GCGGTGTCCCTGGCCGCCGTCGAGGCCGCAGCCATGGCTGCCGACGCGGCGCGCGCGGCCACGCCCAGGCCGGTCATGTAGGCGGCGATCTCGGTCGCTGACATGCGGCGGATTGTCCCAGATCGACCGGCCGCGGCGCGCCGTGCGGGGGCGCATCGTGGCGGGGGCGGTCGATCGGCGGCGAGCCCAGAGCGGTTCTCACGCCGGCCCGGCGGCGCCGCGACGCCGGGCGCATCGGTACAAAGAATTACGCATTCGGGCCTACAGGGCGGACGCGGGGCTGCCGATATGGCCTTACAAGGAAGCCTCGTCATGCGCAGCCATCATCGTCCATCGCCACGCCCCGGCTTCACGCTGGTCGAACTCATGGTCACGCTGGCCGTGCTGACCGTCGTGCTGACGGTGGCCGTGCCGTCGATGGCCGAATTCACGGCCAACAACCAGTTGGCCACCGCCAAGTCGGCGTTCGCTTCGGCGGTCGCGCTGGCGCGCACCGAGGCCGCCAAGCGCGGCCGCACGGTGATCGTCCAGTCCGCCGCCGGTGGCGCCGCCGGCAACGAGTACGCCGGTGGCTGGGGCCTGTACGTCGACGACGACGGTGACGGCGTGGTCGGCGCCGGCGACACGCGGCTGCGCCTGTTCGAGGCGCCGCCGGCGGCGGTCAGGTTGAGCGGTGTCGGCGCGTTCAGCTTCCGTGCCACCGGCTACCTCAACGGCAACGGCAGCCAGGGCTTCACGATCTGCCGCGCCGGCAGCGGCGCCGGCTACCAGGTCACCGTCCTGCCCAGCGGCGTGGCCGACGTGGCCGCCATCACCACCTGCGAGTGATCGCCATGAGGCTGCCAGGATCACCCGCGCGCCGGCAACGCGGCGCCACGCTGATGGAAGCGATGATCGCCGTGCTGCTGATGTCGATCTCGGCACTCGGCTACGCCGCGCTGCAGATGCGCGGGCTGTCGGCCAACAGCAGCTCGATGTGGCGCAGCAAGGCCGCGCTGCTGGCCTACGAGATGTCCGACCGCATGCGCGCCAACCTGGCCGGCGTCGGTGCGGGCAGCTACAACGCGCTCACCGCTGGCGCCGCCGATCCGGGCTGCGGTGCGGCGGCCTCGTGCACCACGGCGCAGATGGCCGCGCTCGACTACTACCAGTGGACGACCGCGATCGCCAGAGAAATCCCGGGCGGCGTCGGCGTGGTCTGCCTGGACGCCACGCCCGACGATGGCGACACCACCGCGGCGGCGTGCGACGGCGCGGGCACGACCTTCGCGGTCAAGGTGTTCTGGAAGGAACGCGGCGACGCCTCGCGGCTTGCCGTGGCGGTACGACCATGACGCACCTGCATCGGCCGGGCCGGGGCCAGCGCGGCATGACGCTGGTCGAGCTGCTCGTCGGCGTCGCGCTCGGCCTGTTCCTGGTCGCGGTGATGGGTGCGGTCTACCTCGGCAGCAAGGGCACCTTCCTGGCGCAGGAGACGACCGCGCGGCTGCAGGAGAACGGCCGCTTCGCGATGGACACCCTCGCCGGTGACCTGCGCAGGTCGGGCTTTCGCGGCTGCCAGGGCCAGGCGCTGGGCACGGCCTTCAACAACACGCTGGTGACGCCCGCGGCGCTGCCCTACAACTTCCAGCAGCCGACCTGGGGCTCGCACTTCACCGGGGGCGGGTGGTCGCCGGCGCTGCTCGCCCCCGTGGTCGCGCTGGCGCCCGACGGCGCCGGCGACGTGCTGGTGATCCGCCGGCCCAGCGGCGGCGGCTGGGCGCTGACGGCCGAGATGGCCAACGGCAGCGCCGCGCTGACGGTGTCGGCCACGGCCAACATCACGCAGGGCGACCTGCTGATGGTGGCCGACTGTGCCGGCGCCGCGGTGTTCCAGGCCACCAACGCCACGCCCGGTGCGCTCGGCTCGATCGAGCACGTCAACGGCGCCGCCGGCGTGACCCCGGGGGTGGCGAGCAACGACCTCGGCCGCATCTTCGCGCACGATGCGCTGGTCTGGCGCATGCAGGCGGTCGTCTACTACCTGGCCGACAGCGTGCGCCGCCCGGGCCAGCGCGCGCTGTGGTCGCACACCGAGCCGGTCTACGACGGCGGCGCGCCGACGGTCGAGCTGGTCACCGGGGTCGAACGCATGGCAGTGGCCTATGGCGTCGACACCGACGGCGATGCCGCCGCCGACCGTCTGCGCAGCGCCGACCAGGTGGCCGACTGGGCGCAGGTCGTCAGCGCCCACGTCGAGCTGCTGCTGGCGGGCAGCGACGAGGTGGCGTCGGCGCCGCAGCCGTATGTCTTCAACGGCGTCACGACGACGCCGGCCGATCGCAGGCTGCGCACGGTGATGTCGCTGGCGGCGTCGTTGCGCAACACGGTGCCGTGATGAAACCGACTCGAACACGCGCTGTGCTGCCGCGGCGAGCGACCCCGACGCCGCGCGCTCGACCGATGCCCGGGCGTGGCTTCACGCTGCTGGCGATCCTGGTCATGATGGTGGTGCTGGCCTTCCTCGCGCTGGGCGCGATGAATTCGGGCATCCTGCAGGAGCGCATGGCCGGCAACGCGCGCGACCGCAACGTCGCGCTGCAGGCCGGCGAGGCCGCGCTGCGCGACGCCGAGCGCGACATCGAGACCAACCTCGACGCCACCTCGGGCTTCAGCACCGCCTGCGCCAGCGGCCTGTGCGTGCCGCCGTCGATGGCCGCCTCGGGAGCGCAGTCGGCGCCGCAGTGGCAATCGATCGACTGGGCGACGCAGTCGCGCAGCTATGGCAGCCGCACGGCCGCCGCGGTGCTACTCGGCCCGAACAACGAGCCGCTGGCCAGCCAGCCGCGGTACTTCGTCGAGATGCTGCCCAGCCTGCCGCCGCCGCCCGGCGGCAGCGCGTGCATGGGCTGCACCACGGTCGCCAGCGAACGCGCGCGTGCCTACCGCATCACGGTGCGCGCCACAGGAGTGCGATCCTCCACCGTCGTGATGCTGCAATCGGTCTACGTCAAGCAATGAAGAACCATCCTTGTTCGTTCCAGCCCGCGCTGCGGCGAGTACCGGGCACGGGTCCGGTTGCGCACGCGAGGTTCGCACCGCGTCCCGCGTCGGCGCTGTCGCTGCTGCCGCTGCTGATCGCGCTGGCGCCGGCGCTCGCGCCGGCGCAGACGATCAGCTTTGCGCAATCGCCGCTGTTCCTCGGCACCTCGGTCAAGCCCAACGTGCTGATCGTCTACGACAACTCGCAGTCGATGGACGGCACGATGGCCGGCAAGCTGATCGCCGGCGACGACGCGGCCACGCGCGGCAACATCGCGCGCTCGGTGCTGCGCGGCACGATCACCAGCTACCGCAATTCGTTCAACTGGGGCCTGGCCAGTTTCGGGCTGTCCAGCCAGGGCCTGTACACGACCTATCCGTACTTCTTCGGCAGCGATGCGCAGGTGGTCTATACCAACGACTGCGTTGGCGGCATCTCGGCCAGCAACGCCAACCTGCGCTGCGTGACCAACCCGCAGCCGGGCAACGGCTTCTCGCACATCACCTATGCGCTGACCGGCGACGACCCGAACATCAACGACGTGCTGTACACGGGTGACTTCGGCCCGCAGCTCTACGGCATCGGCGTCAACGGCACGACCAACTACGACGTCTACAAGAGCCACGGCGCCGGCAACGGCTGGAACGGCGGTGACTTCGCCAACGGCCAGGGCCGCTGGGGCTTCACGCCGACCGACGCCGGCTACCTGCCTTCGACGCCGCCGAGCCGGCGCATGTTCTGGCTCAAGCGCGCCTGGGGCTACTACGGCGACATCACCGGCGCGGGCAGGATCAACCAGCCGGTGGCGGCCGATTCGGCCGCGCAGTACAACGCGCTGCAGGCCATGCTCGCGCCCGAGACCAGCGGTGCCACGGCCGAGCTGAAGAACGCGGCGGTGTTCACGCCGCTGGCCGGGACGCTCAAGACCGCGAAGGACTATTTCGCGGGCGCGAGCTCGCCGATCGGGCAGAGCTGCCAGAAGAACTTCGTCCTGCTGGCCACCGACGGCAACCCGACCGGCAAGACCGACGGCAGCATGTACTCGCTGGCCGATCAGCTCAACACCTTCAACGCAGTGACCGGCACCTGGACCTTCTCGACCGCCGCCAACGACGTCTTCGGCAAGGTCACCGCGCTGCGCACGACCGGCTACAACGCCAACACCTACGACATCCAGACCTATGTCGTCGGCCTCGGCGACTCGGTGGCCAACGCCGGGTCGGTGGCCACGCTCAACCGCATGGCCGCGCTCGGTGGCACCGGCGCGGCCTACCTGGCCAGCGACGCGGGCGCACTCGCCGACGCCTTCCGCGCCATCAGCATCGACATCGTCAGCAAGACCGCGGCGGCGTCGGCGGTATCGCTGAACTCGGGTTCGTGGAACACCGGCTCCAAGGTCTTCCAGGGCCGCTTCAGCAGCGGCGAATGGTCGGGCCAGTTGCTGTCGTTCCCGATTGCCGACACCGGTGCGGTGGGGGCCGTGGCGACCTGGGACGCGGCGCAGAAGCTCAACGCGCAGCACTGGAGCACCGGGCGCAACATCCTGACCTACAAGCCGTCGGCGGCGTTGGGCAGCCGCGGCATCGCCTTGCGCTGGCCGGTCGATGCCGGCGCGCCCGCCGCAACCGAGCTCGACCCGGGGATGATCGCCGCGCTGAACAAGGACATCACCGGCGCGGCCGACGGCTTCGGCGCGCAGCGGCTCGAATACCTGCGCGGCAACACCGCGCGCGAGCTGCGCAATTGCGCCGCCTGCGCCGCGCCGACCTTCCGCAACCGGCCGACCTCGGTGCTGGGCGACATCGTCGACTCGGCGCCGGTCTTCATCGGCAGCGGCACCGGCGATTACCGCGACACGATCGAACTCGACCGCTACAGCGGCTACGCCGCGGCGCGCAGCGCGGCCACGCCGATGATCTACGTCGGCGCCAACGACGGCATGCTGCACGCCTTCAACGCCGTCACCGGAGCCGAGGTGTTCGGCTACGTGCCGTGGGCGGTACGCGACCGCCTGAGCGCGCTGACGAGCAGCAGCTACGCGCACCAGTACACGGTGGACGGCTCGCCCGCGGTGGGCGACGTCCACTACGGCGGCGCCTGGCACACGCTGCTGGTCAGCGGCATGAACGCCGGTGCGCCGGGGCTGTTCGCGCTCGACGTGACCGACCCGACGCAGTTCGACGAGGCCCACGCCGCCAGCGTCGTGCGCTGGGAGATCGGCAACAGCGATGCCGACGTCGGCTACATCTTCGGGCGGCCGATCCTGGCCAAGCTGCGCGACGGCAGCTGGCGTGCCATCGTCGGCAACGGCTACAACAGCGCCAACGGCCATGCCGTGCTGTTGCTGATCGACCTGCAGAGCGGCGCCATCACGCGCATCGACACCGGTGCCGGCAACGCCGGCACGCCCAACGGCCTGTCCGGTGTCGCGGTGGTGTCGAGCGCGAACAACGGCGTCGCAGACATCGTCTATGCCGGCGACCTGTACGGCAACCTGTGGAAGTTCGACCTCTCGGCCGCCGCCGCTGCCGGCTGGAAGGTGGCGTACAGCGCCGCCGGGGTGCCCGCGCCGTTGTTCACCGCCGCGGCGGGACAGCAGTTCACCGCGCGACCCGACGTCGCGGTGTTCCCCAAGGGCGGCTATCTGGTGACGCTGGGCAGCGGGCGCTACGTCGACGTCGGCGACAACGCCGCCGGCGCCGCACAGTCGATCTACGGCATCTGGGACAACGGCGCCACCGTCAACAGCGCACAACTGCAGACCCAGACCATCAACAGCACCGCCGCCGGCGCCAACGGCAGCACCTATCGGCTGACCACGCATGCGGTGGGCCCCGCCATCGACGCGGCGATCGCGGGCGACAACGCGATCAGCCTGGCCGACTACTACGGCACCAGGAAGGGCTGGAAGATGAACCTCGTCACCGCGGGCGAACGCGTGGTGGCCGAGGTCACGGTGCGCTATGGTCACGTCATCGTCTCGACGCTGATCCCGAGTGCAGCGGTCTGCTCGTTCGGGGGCGACGGCTGGATCATGGATCTCGATGTGGTCACCGGCAACCGCTCGCCCGCGCTCGACACCAACGCCGACAACGTGGTCGACACCGCCGATTACCTGGCCGCCGGCACGATGGCCTCGGGCGTCAAGATCGGCGCGGTGCCGGCAGCCGCCAGCATCATGCGCAGCAAGGACCGCAAGCTCGACGACAAGCTGATCAACACCTCGGCCGGCAGCATCGTGCGCGTGCGTGAAAGCGGCAACACGACGCCATCGCGGCGCGCGGCCTGGGAGCAAATCCAATGAAATCCTGTTGCAAGTCTGCGCGCGCCGGCGCGCTGCTGATCGGCATCGCCCTGGCCGGCGGCGCCCAGGCCATGCGGGTGGCCGGGCCGGCCGGCGCGCCGACCCCCGTGACGCATGCGGCCGTGGTGGCTCCGACACCCGGGGCCGCGGCCCATGCCCCGACGCTGGACCTGGCCGCGGGTGTGGTGCAGGCGGTGGACCTGAAGAAGGGCAACCTCAGGCTGGCCGGGCGCGTCGTCGGATTGCACCCGGGCGCGTTGCGCGTCATCGGCGCCGACGGCCACGCCGAGTCGGGTGCCGGCGCGCTGCGTCCCGGCATGCACATCCGCTTCGCGCTCGAGCCCGCGACCGCGGCCGCGAGCGCCGAACCGCGCCGGATCGTGCTGATCTACATCGAG
>JBBIPS010000175.1:0-6703 GCA_037442725.1 Burkholderiales bacterium
CTCGTTCACCTACGTGGTGGCGCAGATCTACGGCGTCGGCCTGATCACGGCGCGGCTGTCGGGGCTGGCGTTCGAGGTCGGCATCTTCGTCGGCCTGGGCGGCATCCTGGTGTGCTCGTTCCTCGGCGGCATGCGCGCGGTGACGTGGACCCAGGTCGCGCAGTACGTGATCCTGATCGTCGCCTACATGATCCCGGTGGTGTGGCTGTCGGTCAAGCAGACCAGCATCCCGATCCCGCAGGCGGTCTACGGCTACCAGCTTGAGAAGGTGAGTGCGCGCGAGGCCCAGCTCCTGAAGGACCCGAAGGAGCTCGAGGTCATCGCCGCATTCAAGGCCAAGGCCGACGAATTCGACGCCAAGCTGAAGGACGTGCCGGCCGCACTGGCTGCCGACCGCGCTGCGGCGCAGGGCAAGCTCGACGCGCTGAAGGCGGCCAACGGCGCAGCGGCCGACATCCAGGGCGCCGAGAAGGCGCTGGCCGCGCTGCCCAAGGACGAGGCCGATGCCAAGACGGCATGGGGCAAGGCCAAGGCGGCCAACGCCGCCCGCGCCAAGCCGCTGGGCGGGATGCCCGAGCACGCCAAGGTGTTCGCCGGCGACCCGAACGGCGACGCGAAGGCGCGCGACACGTTCGACACGTCGCGGCGCAACTTCCTGGCGCTGGTGTTCTGCCTGATGATCGGCACCGCGGCGCTGCCGCACATCCTGACGCGCTACTACACGACGCCGTCGGTGAAGGAGGCGCGCGCTTCGGTGAGCTGGTCGCTGTTCTTCATCTTCCTGCTGTACTTCACCGCGCCAGCGCTGGCGGTGCTGGTGAAGTACGAGGTCTTGAACGTCCTGGTGGGAACGCCGTGGGATCAGCTGCCGCAGTGGATCGTCAACTGGGCGCGCGTCGACCCGACGCTGCTGCAGGTCACCGACGTCAACCACGACGGCATCTTCCAGCTCGGCGAGATGAAGATCGGCGGCGACATCATCGTGCTGGCCACTCCGGAGATCGCCGGCTTGCCGTATGTGGTGTCGGGACTGGTGGCCGCGGGCGGCCTGGCTGCCGCACTGTCGACCGCGGACGGCCTGCTGCTGACGATCGCCAACGCGCTGTCGCACGACCTGTACTACAGGATGATCGACCCCAACGCCTCGACCTCGCGGCGCGTCAGCATCTCCAAGGCGCTGCTGCTGGTGGTGGCCCTGGCGGCGGCGAGCGTGGCGGCGCAGAAGCCGGCGGACATCCTGTTCCTGGTCTCGGCGGCGTTCTCGTTCGCGGCGGCGGCGTTCTTCCCGGCACTCACGCTGGGCATCTTCTGGAAGCGCGCCAACAAGTGGGGTGCGTCGCTGGGGATGGCCGCCGGACTGGGCATCACGTTCTACTACATGGCCACGACGCAGCCCTGGTTGCGCGGCGTCTTCGGCGTCACCTCGCCGATCGCCGACCACATCTGGTGGGGCATCCAGCCGATCTCGGCCGGGCTGTTCGGCGTGCCGCTGGGCTTCGCGGTGATCATCATCGTCAGCCTGTTCACCGGCCAGCCGCATCCCGAGACGCAGGAGCTGGTCGAGCACGTCCGTTATCCGGACCTGAAGCTCGACAAGGCCTGATCGGCCGGGGCTGAGGGCGTTTCCTCCCGCGAGGGGCCGCATCCGCAAGGGTGCGGCCCCTCGTTTCGTGGTGGCGCCCAATTGCAGCCCGGACGCGTCGCACTGGGGCACCGGTCGACACGCGGCGGCCGTGGCCTAACATCGCGACATGCGAGCCGAGTCTCGTCCCCAAGGTCCGGGTGGCTGATCTGCCTGTCGTGCCGACCCCCGCCGCATCGTCCGGTGCGGCCGATCCGCTGCGCGCCGAGTTGATGAGCCGGCTGCCGTTCTCGCGCATGAGCGCGGCGCATGTGGATGCGTTCATCGCCGCGGCGCGCGAGGCCCGCTATGCCAGCGGCGCGCTGCTGCGCGACGCGTCGATGGGGCCGGTGACCGAGCTGCTCCTGATCCGCCAGGGCAGCGTCACCGGGCGCCGCGGCGCGGCGGGCCCGGTCGAATACGTCGCCGGCGATCTGTTCCCGGTCGGTGCGCTGCTGGGCCAGCGTGCGGTCAGCGCCGAATACCGCGCCAACGAAGCCACCGTCTGCCTGTGCGTGCCGGCCGCGGCGGTGCACGCGCTGGCCGCCGGCAGCGCGCCGTTCGCCGACTTCCTGAACCATCGCGTGATGCAGCTGCTCGACCAGTCGCGCCGCGCGGCGCAGGCGGCGTTCGCCTCGCAGACGCTGGCCGAGCAGTCGCTCGAGGCGCGCCTGGGCTCGCTGGCGCGCAAGACGCCGCTGACGTGCACGCCGCGCACGCCGCTGGCCGAGGCGCTGACGGCGATGCACGAGCGCCACGTCGGCTCGGTCCTGGTGACCGACGCTGCCGGATCGCCGTGCGGCATCCTGACGCGCTACGACATCGTCGGCCGCGTGACGCTGCCGCAGATCGGCCTTTCCACGCCGATCGCCGCCGTGATGAGCGCGCCGATCCACACGCTGACGAGCGATCACACGCTGCAGGACGCGGCGCTGCTGATGTCGCGCCACGGTGTGCGCCACGTGCCGGTGACCGAGGGCGGTCGCGTCGTCAACATCGTCTCCGAGCGCGACCTGTTCGCGCTGCAGCGCCTGTCGCTCAAGCAGATCAGCAGCCAGTTGCACGCGGCGCGCGATGTCGTCACGCTGCAGTTGCTGGCGGTCAAGATCCGCCGCTTCGCGCGCAACCTGCTCGGCCAGGGCGTGCACGCACGCCAGCTCACCGAACTGATCAGCCACCTCAACGACGTGCTGACCGAACGTGTGGTGCGGCTGCTGGCCGAACGCCACGGCCGCGATCTGTCGCTGGCCTGCTGGCTGGCCTTCGGCTCCGAGGGCCGCGGCGAGCAGACGGTGGCCACCGACCAGGACAACGGCCTGCTGTTCGTCAGCGACGCGGCCGAGCGCGACCGACCGGCGTGGCTCGCCTTCGCCGCCGACGTCAACGCCGCGCTCGATGCCTGCGGCTACCCGCTGTGCAAGGGCAAGGTGATGGCCAGCAACCCGGCGTGCTGCCTGACCCCTGCCGAGTGGCGCCAGCGTTTCGCCGACTGGATCGAGCGTGGTGCGCCGCAGGATCTGCTCAACGCCAGCATCTACTTCGACCTGCGCGCGCTGTGCGGCAACACCGCGCTGGCGCTGCCGCTGCGCGAGATGGTGACGCGCGAGGCAGCGCGGGTGCCACGCTTCCTGAAGCAGATGGCCGACAACTCGATGCGTCTGCGTGTGCCGCTGAACTGGCGCGGCGCGATCGACGCGCGCGACGTCGACGGCCACCCGATGCTCGACCTGAAGGCGCAGGGCACGGCGATCTTCGTCGACAGCGCGCGGCTGTACGCGCTGGCGCACGGCGTGAGCGCGCTCGGCACGCGCGCCCGTTTCGAGGCCGTTGCGCCGCGCATGGGGGTGGCCGCGCAGGAGAGCCAGGCGTGGGTGAGCGCGTTCGAGTTCCTGCAGCGGCTGCGGCTGCAGGTGCAGATCGGTGCCGCGGCGTCGACCAAGGACTGGCATCCCGGCGAGAACCCGAACCTGATCGACATCGGCACGTTGAACGACATCGACCAGCGCATGCTCAAGGAGACGTGCAAGGTCGCGCGCCGATTGCAGCAGCGCCTCGAGCTCGACTACCAGCGTTGACAGGCTGGGGCGGTCCGGCACGCGGGCCCGGAGGCGGCGCGCGCCAACGCCTCGACCCGGACCGGATCGGGCACGGCGGCGACCTCCGGCGCCGACGGTGATCGACCCTAGCCGGGTCGCAGGAAGGTCTCGAGCCGCGCCGCCAATGCCTCGGGCTGGTCGTGGTGCAGCATGTGCCCGGCCCCCGGCAGCACGCAGCGCTCGACGCGTGACACCGCGGCCAGCCGCGACTCGAACTCGGCCCTCGTGTAGCGCCCGCCCCACCAGGTCTCGGGCTGCGACTGGCTGCCCTCCACCCACAGCAGCGGTGCGGTGATGCAGCGCCAGGTGGCCACTGCCTCGGCGGCGCGGTACGGCACCGGGTTGACGCGCTTGTGCGCCGGGTCGGCCCGCAGATGCCATGCGCAATCGGCCGCCGGCTCGGCCCAGTGCGCGGCCAGCCAGTCGGCCTTGTCGGCGCCCAGGCGCGGATTGTTCCTGCGCAGTCGCGCGGCGACCTCGGCCAGGCTGGCGTAGGGGCGCAGCGTGGCCGGCTCCTTCAGTTCGTCGAGCCAGCGCGCGAGGCGCCCGGGCGCGTCCTCGGCGCGCGCATCGGGCATGCCGAAGCCTTCCAGGTTGATGAGCCGCCGCACGCGCTGCGGCCGCACGCCGGCATACGTCATCGCGACATTGCCGCCCATGCTGTGGCCGAGCAGATCCACCGGCGCCTCGGGCGAGAGCGCGTCGAGCAGTGCGTCGAGGTCGCCGAGGTAGTCGGCGAACCAGTAGCTGTCGACGCCGGCCGGCGCACGCGTGCGGCCGAAGCCGCGCCAGTCCGGGGCGATCACGCAGCGCTCGGCGGCGTCGCCGTGCGCCAATGCGTCGACGACGAACTGGAACGACGCACCGACGTCCATGTAGCCGTGCAGCATCAGCAGCAGCGGCTGCGCGGTGGCGGCCGGGTCGCCCCACCTCGTCACGTGATAGTCCAGGCCGCGCAGCGGCACCAAGACGCCGTGGCCGGGGCGCCGCGGCCGGTAGGGCGGGTGCGGGTTCATCGGCCGCACTGTAGAGGCTGGTCAGGCCGCCCGCTGTCGGTGGCGCGACAGCGACGCTGCCAGAATCGGCGCCATGACTGCACCCATCCTGCGCCCCGCGGAGCCGCGCGACGTGCCGGCGATCGTCGCCATGGTGGCCGAGCTGGCCGAGTTCGAGCACCTCACGCACCTGCTGCGCGTGACCCCCGAGACGCTGCACCCGCACCTGTTCGGCGCGCGGCCGGTGGCCGAGGCGCGGGTGGCCGAGGTCGATGCCACGGTGGTGGGGTACGCGCTGTTCTTCACCAACTTCTCGACCTTCCTGGCCCAGCCCGGGCTGTACCTCGAGGACCTGTACGTCAAGCCGGCGTTCCGTGGCGCGGGCATCGGCAAGGCCTTGCTCGCCGACCTGGCCGCGTTGGCGCGCGCGCGCGACTATGGTCGATTCGAGTGGAGCGTGCTCGACTGGAACACCCACGCGATCCGCTTCTACGAGAAGATGGGCGCCAGCGTCCTGCCCGACTGGCGCATCTGCCGCGTTGCCGGCGCCGCGCTGCAGGGTTTCGAGCGCGGTTGACGGCGCGGCCGGCGCGGGCCATGAGTTCGGCCGCTGCGTCGGTGCCGTCATGGGCTGACGCAGCGGCGGGTTCAGGTTTGTTCGGGTGGTGCCGACCGCCCGCGCGGGCTTAAGCTGGGCGCCATGGCCAAGTCGATGTCTCCCGGTGCCGCAGACGACGCCAGCGACCGCTGGTCGCTGATCCACGGCGGATTCCGCTGGGCGGTGCCCGGGCGCTTCAACATCGCGCAGGCGTGCTGCGGCCGCTGGGCGAAGAGCCAGCCCGCGGCGCCGGCGATCCACTGGCAGCATGAGGACGGCCGCGGCGCGAGCCTGAGCTACGGCGAGCTGCAGCGCAGCGCGAACCGCCTGGCGCACGCGCTGCGCCGGATCGGCGTGCAGCGCGGTGACCGGGTCGCGATCGTGATGCCGCAGCGCTTCGAGACGGCGATCGCCTACATGGCGGTGTTCCAGCTCGGCGCGGTGGCGATGCCGCTGTCGATGCTGTTCGGCCCCGACGCGCTCGAGTACCGGCTGCAGCACGGCGCGGTGCGGGTGGCGATCGTCGACGAGAGCGCGATCGCCAACCTGCGCGCCGTGCGCGCCGCGTGTCCGGGGCTCGCCACCGTGGTGGCGGTCGGCGCGGCGGCCGGGCAGGGCGACGCCGACTGGTCCGCGCTGCTGGCGGCCGAGTTCGACCGCTTCGACCCGGTGCCGACGGGCGCCGACGACGCGGCGGTGCTGATCTACACCAGCGGCACCACCGGCCCGCCCAAGGGTGCGCTGATCCCGCACCGGGCGCTGATCGGCAACCTGACCGGCTTCGTCTGCAGCCAGAACTGGTTTCCTGCGCTGCTCGGGACGGAGCCCCTTTCGCCGGCGGGAGCGGTGCGGGCGATGGCGGGCGCAGGCCTCGAGCAGGCCGCCGCAGGCCGTCCAGGCGACACAGGCGAACGGGGCAATGGCGGCGGCAGCCGAGGACGGATGACCGACCACACCCGGTCGCGCAGCGTGTTCTGGTCACCCGCCGACTGGGCCTGGACCGGCGGGTTGATGGACGCGCTGCTGCCGACGCTGTACTTCGGTCGCGAGATCGTCGCCTACCAGGGTCGCTTCGGCCCGGAGGTGGCGTTCGAGCTGATGCAGCGCCACCGGGTCACGCACACCTTCCTGTTCCCGACCGCGCTGAAGGCGATGATGAAGGCGGTGCCGAATCCGCGCCAGCGCTACGCATTGCAGCTGCGCGCCATCATGAGCGCCGGCGAAGCCGTCGGCGATGCCGTCTTTGCGTACTGTCGTGACGAGCTCGGCGTGGTCGTCAACGAGATGTTCGGCCAGACCGAGATCAACTATGTCGTCGGCAACTGCGGCGCTTCGCTCGACGGGGGCGGCCGCGCCGCCGCGGGCTGGCCGGCGCGCCCGGGCAGCATGGGTC
>JBBIPS010000176.1:0-6685 GCA_037442725.1 Burkholderiales bacterium
ATCAGGGACTTTGCGTCACCGTACGCCATGCTCGTCATCGCCGCGTTGCTCGGCGTCCCCGAGGAGGACCACGCCGACTTCGGCGAGCGACTCGACGGAATCGGGCCGGGCGACGAGCCCGGTGTTGACCTGGCGCTGCGCCTGCGTGCCGGCGCCTGCAGCGTGCTCGCGCACGTGGAGGGCTCGCAGCGCCCGGCGGTGAACGGCTCGCCGAGGACGGCGACCCCGGCCGCGACGGCGATGGCCGGGTTGACGTAGGCCACCACGGTGGCGCGCACCGGACCGACCTCGCCGATCAGCTCGAGCTGCAACGGCTGCGCCAGCCTCGGGTTGACGAAGCGATCCACGACCTGCTGCAGTTGGGTTCGCACGACGCGGCCCTCGCCGCTGCGCTGCACCTGGTTGACGAGCAACCGGATCGGCCGCAGCGCCTGCGTCGCGGCCAGCACCTTGACCGTGGCGTAGGCGTCGGTGAGCGAAGTCGGCTCGGGCGTCGCGACGACCAGCACCTCGTCGGCCAGCGACACGGTGTAGAGCACCAGGTCCGAGATGCCGGCGCCGGTGTCGAGCAGCACATGATCGAAACGCGGCCGCACCGCAGCGATGACCTCGACCAGCTTGTCGCGCACCTCGGGCGTCATGCGCGAGTACTCGACCAGCCCCGAGCCGGCCAGCAGCACCGAGAAGCCTCCCGGCGCGGGCAGGATCGCGTCGTCCAGCGCCGCGCGGCCGGTGAACACGTCGTGCAGCGTCAGCTTCGACAACAGGTTCAGCACGACGTCGAGGTTGGCCAGCCCGAGGTCGGCATCGAGCACCAGCACACGCTCGCCGCGCCGCACCAGTGCCGCGGCCAGGTTGGCGGCGATGAAGGTCTTGCCCACGCCGCCCTTGCCGCTGGTGATCGCCGTCACGCGCGCGCCCTTGGCCCGACGCGGGCCCGGGGCGGCGTGGATCGCGGCCGTCTGCGCTGCTTCGCTCATTCGAGATCCTGAAACTGCGAACTGCCGAAGAGCATCTCGCGCTCTGCGGCACTGACTTCGGAGGCCACGGTCGGCTCGAGGCAGACGCGGTTGCGGCCCTCGGACTTGGCGCGGTAGAGCTGCCGGTCGGCGCGCTCCATCCACACCGCCGGCGTCGAGCGAACCCATTGCGGGGCAAAGGCGCCGCCCACGCTCACCGTGACCGAGAGCGCGGCACCGCCGTTCACGCGCACCGAGGCGCGGCCGACGCGCTGGCGCAGGCGCGCCGCAACCTGCGGAGCAAAGGCCGGCGGGCAGTTCGGCAGCACGAGCGCGAACTCCTCGCCGCCGATGCGCGCCACCAGGTCCATCGGGCGCACCGTGTCGGTCAGCGCCTGCCCGACGGCGCGGATCACCTCGTCGCCGGCCGGATGGCCGTGCGCGTCGTTGACGCGCTTGAAGTGGTCGATGTCGACCATCAGCAGCAGCGCGGGCTCGCCCGAACGGGCGACGCGGTCGACCTCGCGGCCCAGCGCGAGCTCGAACTGGCGCCGGTTCGCCAACCCGGTGAGCGGATCGCGGCTGGACAGATCGACCAGCCGATCGATCAGTGCCTGCAGCCAGGGCGTCGATCCGGTCGCGCCGACCGGTGCCGCCTGCCCGGCCTGGCGCAGCAGCGCCAGCGCGGCGTCGAGTTGCAGCGCCGGTGCATCGAAGGCGATGGGGGTCGAAGGGCTCAAATGCACGGCGCAGGCAGGGCCACGGGTCGGTTTCAGTCTAGCAGCGCACCCGGCGCACACGAGCGCACGAATAGCGCCCGCAACGACGGCCACTTCGGCCCGCTGCAGGCTCGGCCGCTGCGCCAGACTGCGCTGTCACGGCGGCGTGCCACGGCACGGCGCCGGCGTCGCGTGCCGCCCCGCATCCGCCATGTCCGAGCTCATGTCCGTGTCTCGATCCGCCGCACGCGCCGGCAGCACCGCCGTGCTCGCGCCGGTCGCAGCCGTCGGGCCCGAGTTCGACTTCTCGGCCGCCGACTTCGCCACCGTGCGCGCGCTGATCCGCGAGCGCGCCGGCATCAGCCTGCACGAGGGCAAGCGGGCGATGGTCTATGGCCGGCTGTCGCGCCGCATGCGCGAGACCGCGCATCGCTCGGTGGCGAGCTACCTGCAGTCGCTGCAGTGCGCGCGCGGCGCCGAGGCCGAGTCCGAGTGGCAGGAGTTCGTCAACTGCCTGACGACCAACCTGACCGCCTTCTTCCGCGAGGAGCACCACTTCGCCGCGCTCGCCGAAGACCTGCGCGCCGCCGCCGCGGCGGCGGCGGGTCGTCGCCTGGGCATCTGGTGCTGCGCCGCCTCGACCGGAGAGGAGCCGTACTCGATCGCGATGACGGTGCTCGAGACCCTGGGCGCAGGCGCGTCCGTGCGCATCGTCGCGAGCGACATCGATTCGAAGGTGCTGGCCGTCGCGCGGCGCGGCGTCTACGCTGCCGACGCAGCCGGCTTGTCGAGCCACCGGCTGCGGCGCCACTTCCTGCGCGGCACCGGCGCGAACCAGGGCCTGGTCCGCGTCAGGCCCGAACTGGCCCGCTGGGTCGATTTCCGCCGCATCAACCTGATGAGCCGCGACTGGGCGCTCGGCGAGGCGTTCGACCTGATCTTCTGCCGCAACGTGATGATCTACTTCGACGCCGCGACGCAGCGCGAGCTGCTCGGGCGCCTGCACGGCGCGCTGCGCCCGGCAGGCCTGCTCTACGTCGGCCACTCCGAGCACTTCAACGACGCGCACGACCTGTTCCGCCTGCGCGGCAAGACCATCTACCGGAGGGTCTGAGTGCAGCGCGCCGGGCAAGCCTCGTTCTTCTATCAGGACGCGCACTTCAACTGCAAGGCGGTCAAGGTGCTGCCGGGCGAGTTCTTCGTCGACGACCACGACATCCTGGTCACGACCACGCTCGGCTCGTGCGTCGCCGCCTGCCTGTGGGACCCCCGGCGCCGCGTCGGTGGCATGAACCACTTCATGCTGCCCGAGAGCTCGGGACTCGACGGCGGCAACCGCGCCGGCTGCTACGGCGCGTACGCGATGGAACTGCTGATCAACGAGTTGCTCGCGCGCGGCGCGACACGTCAGGCGCTGCAAGCCAAGGTCTTCGGCGGCGGCGCGGTGATCGCCGGCATGACAAGCATCGATGTCGGCGAGCGCAACACCCGTTTCGTGCTCGACTACCTGCACACCGAGCACATCCCCGTGGTCAGCCGGGACGTGCAGGGCATTCATCCGCGCAAGGTCTGCTTCCTGCCGGCCAGCGGCCGGGCGATCGTCAAGCGGCTGGCGCCGGCACACGTGCGCACACTGCTCGAACAGGACCGCGCGGCGCTGCGCGAGGCCGTGCCGCAGCGCACCGGCGGCGGCACGATCGACTTGTTCTAGAACGCTGCCGAGCCAGACACCATGAGCGCCCGGACCCGCGTGCTGGTCGTCGACGACTCGGCACTGGCGCGCGCGCTGCTCGCCGAGATCATCAACCGCCAGCCCGACATGGCCTGCGTCGGTGCGGCCAACGATCCGCTCGTCGCGCGCGAGATGATCCGCAACCTCGACCCCGACGTCATCACGCTCGACGTCGAGATGCCGCGCATGGACGGTCTGGACTTCCTCGAGCGCCTGATGCGGCTGCGGCCGACGCCGGTGGTGATGGTCAGCACGCTGACCGCGCGCGGCGCCGAGGTGACGCTGCGCGCCCTCGAACTCGGCGCGGTGGACTTCGTCGCCAAGCCGAGGATCGGCGTCGCCGACGGCCTGCGCCAGCTCGCCCAGGACATCACCGACAAGATCCGCATCGCCGCCGGCGCCCGCGTACACCGGTTGCCGCTGGCCTCCGGTGCCGCTCCCGACGGTCACGGTCGGACGAGCGCAGCGGCCGCGGCGCCGGCCAGCCAGCGCGCGGCGGGCGTGCTGCCTCCGGCCGGCGCCGTGTCGACCGAGAAACTCATCTTCATCGGCGCCTCCACCGGCGGCACCGAGGCCACGCGCGAGGTGCTGGTGAACCTGCCGGCCGACGCGCCGGCGGTGCTGATCACGCAGCACATGCCGCCCGGCTTCACGCGCAGCTACGCCGAGCGGCTCGACGGCCTGTGCCGCCTGCGCGTCAAGGAGGCGGTGGACGGCGAGCGCGCGCTGCCCGGGCACGCCTACATCGCGCCGGGTGGGCTGCATCTGGCCGTCGCGCGCTCGGGCGCCGACTACATCACCCGCGTGCGCGACGGCGCGCCGGTGAACCGCCACAAGCCGTCGGTGGAGGTGCTGTTCGAGTCGGCCGCGCGCGTGGCCGGGCGCAACGCGCTGGGCGTGATGCTCACCGGCATGGGCGCCGATGGTGCGCTGGCGATGAAGTCGATGCGCGACGCCGGCGCCTGGAACGTGTGCCAGGACGAGGCCAGTTGCGTCGTCTTCGGCATGCCGCGCGAGGCCATTGCACACGGCGCCGCGCACGAGGTGCTGCCGCTGCAGCGCATCGCGCCGGCGCTCGTCGAGCGGCTGCGCAGCAGCTTCGGCAGCGCGCTGCAGCGCGTCTGAGCGCCCCCAGGGCCGGGCTGCGCCCAGCCCGCCCCCCCCGCCGGGGTTCAAGCAAAGCGGTGCCGCCACATTTGCTTGAGTGCGGACCTCGTCGAGCACCTTCCGGCCACGCCCGCGCCGGCGCGCGGCGTGTCGTTCAGTCCGGCGACAGGAACAGCGCCTGCAGGTCGGACAGGAAGTCGAAGCCGCGCGCCGTCGGCCAGACACGCTCGAGGTCGCGCCCGATCAGGCCGCGCGCCTGGGCCGCGCGCAGCGGCGGCTCGATGGCACTGACCGGCAGCCCGGTGCGCGACTGGAAGTCGGCGAGCGCGAAGCCCTCGCGCAGCCGCAGCGCGTTGAGCATGAATTCCACCGGCAGTTGCGCCCGCGCGACCTCTTCGTCGTGGCTCATCGCCTGGCCGCGCAGGGCACGCTCCAGATAGGTGTCGGGGTCGCGCCAGCGCACCTGGCGCACGACGCGGTGCGGGAAGCTCAGCTTGGTGTGGGCGCCGGCGCCGATGCCGAGGTAGTCGCCGAACTGCCAGTAGTTCAGGTTGTGCCGGCAGCGCTGACCCGGCCGCGCGAAGGCCGAGACTTCGTAGCGCTGCAGGCCCGCTGCCAGGGTGCGCTCGACGATCAGGTCCAGCATGTCGCTGGCCAGGTCGTCGTCGGGCAGGCCGCTAGGCCTGGCGCGCGCGAAGCGGGTGTTCGGCTCGATCGTCAGGTGGTAGATCGACAGGTGCGGCGGCGCGAAGGCCAGCGCCTGGTCGAGGTCGGCGCGCAACGCCTGGAGCCCCTGCCCCGGCAGCGCATACATCAGGTCGAGGTTGAAGCGATCGAACGACTGCGCCGCCTGCGCGGCCGCGGCGCGCGCCTGCGCCGCGTCGTGCACCCGGCCCAGCCGCTGCAGCATCGCGTCGTCGAAGCTCTGCACGCCGATCGACAGGCGCGTCACGCCGGCGGCGCGGAAGGCCTCGAAGCGCTCGCGCTCGAAGGTCCCCGGGTTGGCTTCGAGCGTGACCTCGGCGCCGGGCTCGATCGGCAGGCGGGCGCGAACGGCGCCGAGCAGCCGGTCGATGCCCTCCGGCGAGAACAGGCTGGGCGTGCCGCCACCGATGAAGAGGCTCACCACCGGCCGGCCCCAGACCAGTGGCAACGCGGCCTCGAGATCGGCGATCAACGCGTCGAGGTAGCGCGCCTCGGGCAGCGCAGCGGCGCCGCCCCCTGGCGCGGCGTGCGAGTTGAAGTCGCAGTACGGGCACTTGGCCAGGCACCACGGCAGGTGCACGTACAGCGACAGCGGCGGCGACCTGCCCAGGTTCAGCGTGCCTGGACGCAGGTAGCGTTCGACGAGGTCCATGTGCCTTCAGGCGGCGCGCGCCGGCCGGTGGTGCCAGGGTTGCCGACGTCGCCGCGACCACGGGGGCTGCGTCGATCGGCGCAGCGCCGACTTCACGGCTGCCACACCGATCGCATCAGCACCAGCAGCTGCGCCGCCGCCAGCGCCCGGTGGCTGTGTGCATTCTTGGCCGCGGCCGACAGCTCGGCGACGGTCGCGCCGAGCGCCGGGATGAACATCAGCGGGTCGTAGCCGAACCCACCCTGCCCGCGCGGCGCGGCCAGGATCTCGCCCGGCCACCAGCCGGTGGCGATCAGCGGCTGCGGGTCGTCGGCCCGACGCAGCGCGACCAGCGTCGCGGTGTAGTGCGCGCGCCGCCCGGCCGCGCCGCGCAGCCGATCGAGCAGCAGCGCGTTGTTGGCGGCATCCTGGCGCCGGCGCAGTGCCTCGCGATCCTCGCCCGGCAGCTGCGCCAGCATGCCGGCGTAATGCGCCGAGGCGACACCCGGCTCACCTGCCAGCGCGTCGACGCACAACCCCGAATCGTCGGCGATCGCCGCGCCGCCGCACGCCGCCGCCGCGTGCCTTGCCTTGGCCAGCGCATTCTCGACGAAGGTGTGGTGCGGTTCCTCGGCTTCGCCGATGCCGAGCTCGCGCTGGGCCACGATGTCGAGCGCCAGCGCGCCGAGCAGCGAGCGCAGCTCGGCCAGCTTGCCGGCGTTGTTGGAGGCCAGTACCAGCCGCATGGTCAGCGCGCCGCGCGCTGCGCCGCACGCACCGGCGGCAGCGCAGCCACCCGAACGCCACGCCCGCCGGCCGGATCCGTCGCGCC